>DASTMB010000068.1 GCA_035714365.1 Mycobacteriales bacterium
TGCGGGTCACCCTGCCGCGCCTCCTCGCGCTGCGCGGCCTCGCCGAGATCGTCGTCGTGGACGACGGCTCCGCCGACGACACGCCGGCGGTCCTGCGCGAGCTCGCCGGCCCGCGCCTGCGGGTGATCCGGCACGACCCCAACCGCGGCTCGCCCGCGGCCCGCAACACCGGCGCCGCCGCCGCCACCACCGAGTGGGTGGTGTTCCTCGAGGACGACTGCGGCTTCCCCGACGACTACGCGGAGACGCTGCTGCGCGTCGCGGAGCGCGAGGGCGCCGACGTCGTCAGCGCGCCGTGGCTGAACGTCCCCGAGGAGGCGTACGCCGCCGAGGTCGCGCGGCGGCGGGCGGCGCCGGAGCGGACGTTCGGGCTCGACACGCACGTGAGCACGTTCCCGCCGGAGGCCATCGAGACGCCGTTCCTCTGCGCGCTCGCGCTGGTGCGCCGCGACGTCGTGACGAGCGTGCGGTACGACGAGACGTTGCGCGGCAACGCCTGGCGCGAGGAGACCGACTTCTACCTGCGCTGCGCCGAGGCCGGCTACCGGTGCGTGCTGACGCCGGAGACCGCGTCCTGGCAGGCGGGCCGCTGGTCCGGCGGGCAGCACCCGGCGGTGCTGCCGTACGAGTACTGGCTGCTGCGCAACAACTGGCGGTTCCTGCGCCGGCACGAGGCGTACCTGACCGCGCACGGCGGCGTCGACAGCGTCGTCAAGGCCGAGCTGCGGCTCGCCCGGCACCGGGCGGTCACGGTCGGTCGGCGGGCGGGCGGCGCGGTGAAGCGCGCCGTTCTGCCCGGTTCGCGGCGGTCCGGCGGCTAGGCTCGGCCGAGGGGCGAGAGGAGACGGCGTGGAGATCCGCAGCGTGCTCGGCCTGCTGCGCAGGCGGTGGCGGGCGATCGCGATCTGCGTCCTCGCCGGGCTGCTCGGCGCGGGCGTCGTCACGTCGCGGTCGCAGGAGCAGTACCGGTCGTCGGCGCGGCTGTTCGTCAACATCCCGCGCGCCGAGTCGGTCGCCGAGCAGGTCCAGGGCGTGCAGCTCTCCGTCCAGCTCCTCCAGAGCTACGCGCGCATCGCCACGTCCCGCTCCGCCGCGCAGAAGATGGCGGCCGACCTGGGCGGCGGCGAGAACGCCGACACGATCGTGTCCCGGATCAGCGCCACGCCGCAGCCGGAGACGTTGCTCATCGACGTCTCGGCCGTCGCCGACGACCCGAAGCAGGCCGCCCGCCTCGCCAACGTCGCCGCCACGGTGCTGATCCGCACCATCGACGACCTGGAGAAGGGCAAGGCCAACCGCGTCAGCGCGCAGGTCATCGACGACGCGACGCCGGCCGCGTCGCCGTTCGCGCCGCGCCCCAAGCTGAATCTCGTTCTCGGCGGGCTCCTCGGCGGCATTGTCGGCGTGCTGCTCGCGCTCGCCCTCGACGCGCTGGACCGTTCGGTGAAGACGCCGGCGCAGGCGGCGGAGTTCTTCCGCACGCCGCTGCTCGCGGTGACGCCGCGCAGCCGCGACGTGCGCGACCGGCCGGTGCCGGAGGACGCGCTGTCGGCCGTCAGCGAGTCGTTCCGGACGCTGCGGACTGCGGTCCGCTTCGTGGAGCCGGACCATCCGCTGCGCACGATCCTCGTCACGTCGGCTGTGTCCGGCGAGGGGAAGACGACCACGGCCATCAACCTCGCCGCCGCGCTGGCGCAGAGCGGCGAGCGCGTGATCCTGGTCGACGCCGACCTGCGCCGCGCGCGCATCGCCGACGCGCTCGCGCTGGAGGTCGGCGTCGGCCTCACCGGCGTCATCACCCGCACCGTGTCGCTGGAGGACGCGCTCCAGCAGTGGCGCGAGGTCGAGGTGCTCGCGGCCGGCGTGCTGCCGCCGAACCCCAGCGAGATGCTCGGCTCCGAGGCGATGGCGGCCGTCATCGACCGGCTGCGCGACCGTTGCGACGTCGTCGTCTTCGACGCGCCGCCGGTGCTGCCGGTCACCGACTCCGTCGTGCTGTCCACGCAGGTCGACGGCGTCGTGCTCATCGGCCGCCACGGGACGACGCAGAAGGCGCAGGCCGCCGAGGCACGCCGCCGCCTCGAGGCCGTCGGCGCGAAGGTCGTCGGCTGCGTCCTCAACGCCGTCCCGCCGTCGGCCGCGCACGGCTACTACGACGAGTACTACGGCCGCCGCCCGCAGGCGACGCAGTGGGGCCGTCGCTGGACCGACCGCGTCCCGCGCTGACGCGTCGTACAGTCGCCGCATGACCCAGCAGGACGAGGACGCCGCCCTCCGCCCCGCCTGGCGCCGCCGCGCCCAGGCCGCCGAGCCGGCCGCGCCGCCGGAGCCGGCGGAGCCCGCCGCGCCGCCGGCGCCACCGGAGCCCGAGCCGGCCCCGCCGCCCGCCCCGGCGCCGACCCCCTCGCCGGACGCGGAGGCCGACGCGGGCGACCTCGAACGCGGCCGTACCGTCGCGCTGATCGCCGCGCTCGGCCGGCTCCAGATGTCGGTCGACCTGCTGGCCCGCCAGCAGCGCAAGCAGCACGACGCGCTGCTCGAACGCCTCGACCGCCTCGAACGCGCCCGCTACGGCGAGGGCACGGACGGCTGACCGCGCGCGGCGTCCACCGCGCGCCGCGTCGCCTCCAGGTAGGCCCGCCCCCAGCGCTCGTCGGGCTCCAGGTGGCTGCCCTCGGCCCACTCGTTCCACGCGTTGACGAACATCAGGTGCGGCACGTCGGTGCGCGACCGCAGGCGGTGCAGCGACTCGCGCAGCCACCGCTCGTACGCCTCCGGCGTCGCGTCGCGGTAGATCACCGCGTGCTCCTTGCGGCGCGCGGAGTTGTCCCAGGCGACCGTGACGCAGGGCAGCCGCGGGTACGCCGGCTCCGGCCGCGCCAGCATCTCCGCGACCACCGTGTCGTAGTCGAAGACGTTCTGCCGGTACCCCTTCGCCGTCATGCCGAGCGTGCGCATCCCGCGCCAGAAAACGCTGCGCCGCAACGGCCGGCCGAGCGTCTTGTAGTCCGGCACGAACGCCACGCCCGCGTCGAAGCCCCAGTCGCGCGGGTCGTTCGCGCGCTCCGACGCGAACCCCTCGACCCGGCACAGGTACAGCTCCCCGACGCCGAGCCGCGCCGCCTCGGCGCGCCACGCGTCGGTGGTGCGGCGCGGGTCCGGCAGGTCGGACGCGCGGTAGACGAGGAAGACCGGCCTGCCGTCGACGCGGACGTACCGCGGGTCCGCGAACGCCTCGGCCAGCCAGCGCAGGTGCGCCAGGTCGTCCTCCGGCGAGTACGCCTGCGGCATCAGCACGTCCCGCGAGCCGCCGTCCCAGACGCGGGTCCAGTTCTCGTTCGCCCAGCAGAGCAGGAACGGCAGGTCGGGGCGGCCGGACGCGAGCACCTCGGCGAACGGGCGTTCGAGCAGCCGCCGCCCGCCGAACCAGTAGTGGTAGTAGCAGAACGCCGTCACGCCGTGCTCGCGGGCCAGCTCCGCCTGGTGCTCGCGCACCTCCGGCACGCGCAGGTCGTAGAAGCCGAGCTCGCCGGGCAGGTGCGGCTGGTGGTGGCCGGGGAACAGCGGCCGGGCGCGGGCGACGTTGCGCCACTCGGTGAAGCCGCGGCCCCACCACTCGTCGTTCTCGGGGACGGGGTGGAACTGCGGCAGGTAGAACGCCACCACGTCGAGGTCCCGGCCCGCCTCCATGTTCGCGATTCTTGCCGGTTCGGGGCCGTGTGTCCGTTAGTGTCGCAACGTCATGGACCTCGCCGCCACCTCCTACCTGCTGGTCGAGTGGACCCGCCGCGACTTCCGGATCCGCTACACGCAGACGCTGCTCGGCAGCATGTGGGCGATCATCCAGCCGGTCGCGCTCACCGCCGCGTTCGTGTTCCTGTTCGGGCGGGTCGCGAAGATCGAGGTCGGCATCCCGTACGCGTCGTTCGTGTACCCGGGGATGCTGGTCTGGTCGCTGTTCTCGTCCGGCGTCAGCTACGCGAACAACGCCATGCTCGGCTCGATGCACGTCGCGTCGAAGGCCAACTACCCGCGCGTCGTCGCGCCGCTGTCGGGCGCGCTGCTGCCGGGCGTGGACTTCCTCGCCGGCCTGATCCTCGTGCCGTTGCTGTTCCTGTGGCAGCGGCCGCCGATGCGGTTCGCGCCGCTGCCGTTCCTCCTCGGCATCGTCGGCGTCATGCTCATGTCCGCGGGCATCGGGACGTTCCTCGCGGCGCTGACGGTGTTCCTCCGCGACGTGCGCAACGTCGTGCCGCTCGGCATGCAGCTCGCGCTGCTCGTGACGCCCGTCGGCTACCGCAGCCGGGAGCTGCCGGAGGCGCTGAAGTACAACCCGATGGCGACGTTCGTGGAGGGGTTCCGGGCGTCGTTGCTGCGCGTGCCGGGGCCCGACGCGGGGCGCTGGGTCGAGGCGCTGCTCGTCGCCGGGCTGCTGTTCGCGTTCGGGCTGTGGTACTTCCACCGGGTCGAACGGCGGTTCCCCGATGTCGCGTGACGTCGGCCGCGGCGGCGTCCGCTTCGAGGGCGTGACCAAGGAGTACCGGCTCGGCAAGCCGCGCGCGTTCCTCGCGGCCGCCGCCCCGTGGGGCGACGGCATCGGCCGCGGCGACCGGCTCAAGGCGCTGGACGACGTGACGTTCTCGATCGAGCCGGGCGAGTCGTTCGCGCTCATCGGCGCGAACGGCGCAGGCAAGAGCACGGCGTTGAAGGTCCTCGCCGGCGTCACCCACCCGACCCGCGGCCGCGTCGTCAAGGGCGGCCGCGTCGTCGCGCTGATCGAGCTCGGCATCGGCTTCCACCCGGACCTGTCCGGGCTGGAGAACGCGAAGTTCGCGGCGACCATCTCCGGGCTGCGCGGCGCGGCGGCGAAGCGGCTGGTCGAGCAGGCGGTGGAGTTCGCGGAGATCGAGCGGTTCGCGACGACGCCGGTCAAGCGCTACTCGTCCGGCATGTACGCGCGGCTGTCGTTCGGCATCGCCGCGCACCTGCCCGCCGACATCCTCATCGTCGACGAGATCCTCGCCGTCGGCGACCTCGCGTTCCAGCGCAAGTGCTACGCGCACCTGTCCGGCCTGCGCCGCAACGACGGCGTCACGCTGATGTTCGTCAGCCACAACGACTGGGTGCTCAAGGAGACCTGCGAGCGCGGCGCGCTGATCAGCCACGGCAAGGTCGTCGCCGAGGGGCCGGTCAAGATGCTGCTCGACCAGTACCACGCCGCCCCGGACCCGTTGACCACGAGCGAGCGGACGACCAGCGAGCGCATCGTCGTCGGCAACGTCGACACCGTGCCGGCGGGCGTTCGCTCGGTCGGCCTGCACGAGTCGTTGACGCTCGAGTGCGAGGTCACCGTCGCGCCCGGCACCGAGCACGCCGTCCTCGGCGTCGCCTGGGCGAACAAGGACCGGCAGCTCCTCTGGGCGGCCTACTCCGACGAGCGCGGCATCGCGCTGCCGCCCGGCAAGCACGTCGTGCGCCTCGTCGTCGAGGACGTCAATGCGTTGCCGGGGCCGAACATCTTCGAGCTGCTCGCGTTCGACCGGACGTCGCCGGTCATCGAGCAGTCGCGGCTGTTCGACATCGAGGTCGTCGGCGACCAGCACGCGTCCGGCAACTGGGACCACGGCCTGGTTGACGTGCCCACGCAGTGGAGCCTTGGCTAGTGCCCCGGCTGATGGAGGCGCGATGACCGACCGCCCCGACGACCTCGTCCGCTGGGGGAGCGCCGACGTCGCGACCGAGGCCGGCGACTACTTCGAACGCAGCGCGGGCGGCGTGGCGGGCAAGCTCGCGGCGTTCCCGCGGTTCGTGGACCGCACCAGCATCAGCCGGTTCCTCGTCAAGGCGCGCATCTTCGACGACGTGCTGCCCGTACAGGGCTCCATCGTGGAGTGCGGCGTGCACGACGGTGGCGGGCTGTTCACCTGGGCGCACCTGTCGGCGCTGCGCGAGCCGCTGAACCACCGGCGCAAGGTCATCGGCTTCGACACGTTCGGCGGGTTCCCGTCGGTGCACGAGGCCGACCTCGCCACCGGCAGCGAGCAGGCGTTCGTCGGCAACTACCACGGCGCGAGCCGCGAGGAGATCGAGCAGGGCATCGCGCTGTTCGACCGGGGCCGGCCGCTCGGCCAGCTCCCCAAGATCGAGCTCGTCGCCGGCGACTTCACCGAGACCGGCCCGCGCTACGTCGCCGACAACCCGCACCTCGTCGTGTCGCTGCTGTACCTCGACTTCGACCTCTACGAGCCGACGCGTGTCGCGCTCGACGTGTTCCTGCCGTTGATGCCGGCCGGTGCGGTCATCGCGTTCGACGAGGTGCACGTCGCCGACTTCCCGGGCGAGACGACGGCGATGCTGGAGGCCTTGGAGGTGCCCCGGCTGCGGCTGCAACGGCTCCCGGCGACGTCGATCTGCTGGGCCGTCCTGACGGGCGACGAACGGCGCTGACGAGGCGCTCGGCGACGTCGGGCGGGAGGAACGCCACGTACGCCGCGAGCACGACGTACGTGAAGACGCTCAGCACGAGGAAGACGTGGCCCGCCAGGTGCATGAGCGTCCCTGCGGCCAGCACGAACGGCCTGGTACGGCGCGGCCAGACGAGCACCACGATCGCCACCTCCACCGCGAGCAGCCCGTACGTCATCACGTGGATCGCCGTGGACTGGTGGACCAGCCACTCGGGGACCCGCGCCCGCACCACCTCGGGGCTCCGGAACGCGTAGTACAGCGCCGTCCCGTCCCGCCACGACGGCGATCGCAGCTTCTCCACCACCGTCACGAGGTAGATGGCGACGACCTGGAGCTGGACGAGCCGCAGCGCCCACGGCGGCCGTTCCGGCGACGTCCAGAAGTCATCGCGGTGCCGCAGCCACCGGTCGCAGGACAGCGCCGCGCCCGCGGGTGCCAGGACGAGCAGGCCGACCAGGAGCCGCAGCATCAGGTCGCCCGAGTTCATGACGTACGGCATCCGGTGCTCGAACGACACCAGCAGCACGAACGTCGTCACCGCGGCGGCCCGCGTCGCGAGACCTATCGTCAGGCAGGCGGCGGCGACCACGAGCAGCGCGAACGCCGCACGCACGGCGGCGGGCGAGGCGCCCAGGTCGAACACCGTCGCGCCCGCCCCGCCGTCCGGCTGGTACGGCGAGAGGCCGCCGGTCGCGAACCACGTAGTCAGGTCGGGCGCCCACGACGCGGCCTCCACCAGCACGACCAGGCCCAGCGCGATGCGGGTGAGGGCCAGGGGCGCCGTCGAGCGGGGGGTGAAGAAGAAGTCGTTCCACGCCCGCCTGGCGCGGCTCACGGCGCCACGTCGTAGACGTAGAAGACGGTCGCGGTCCGCGCGCGTTCGCCGCGGTGCGGGATCGGGGGGATCTCGGTGTCGACGGCCAGCAGCTCGACCCGCCGCACACCGTCGCCGGCATGACCGGCGAACCACCGGGCGAGCGGCTGCCACAGCTCCTGGCCGGCACCGCCGCCCTCACCGTGCGAACGCGGCCGGGCGAACTCGCCGAGCTTCTGCCACCGCGCCGCCCGCTGCGCGCCCCACCAGCGCTCCGCCTGCGGGAGCGGCCGCTCCCGCACCGTGCCGTCGGCGTACGTCAACCGGGCGACCACCACCTGCGCGGTCGGCGGGTGGTCGGGCCGGAACACGAACATCCCCCAGCCCTGCTCGAAGCCGGCCCGCCGCGCCGGCCCCAGGTGCGGCTGTACACGCCGCGCGCCGGGGGCGTACCAGAAGTTCTCGACCGCGAGCGCCACGACGAACGCGGCCACCACGAACGACACGAGGACCCGGCCGATCCCTGGTTGGTCGGTGCGCCACGCCGTCAGCCGCATCAGTCCCCCTTCGCGTGCGCCGTCCGGATTCTGGTCCGGTGCCCGCGGGTGCGTCCATTACGCTCGCGGCGTGGCCGACCGGACGCGGCGGGTGCCGTTCGACGAGACGTGGCTGGACACGACGGCGGGGTGGCTCGCGGACGAGTCGTTCGCCGCCCTGATCGAGGCGGGGTCGTTCGACCCGGAGCGGCAGCGGGCGTGGTACGACTCGCTCGCCGGGCGCACCGACTACGTCGTCTGGGGCATCGAGCACGACGGCCGCCGCGTCGGCGTCATGGGCCTCAAGCACCTCGACGCGGGCGACGGCGGCGCGGAGTACTTCATGTACCTCGGCGACCGATCCGCGTGGGGCCACGGCATCGGCCGGTGGGCGACCGAGGAGATCCTCGCCGAGGGCCGCGCCCGCGGGCTGGAGTACGTCTACGGCCTGGTCGGCACGCACAACCACCACTCGCGCGAGGTGCACGAGCACCTGGGCTTCGAGGTGGTCGCCGAGGAGGACGGCCACTGGCGCCTGGTCCAGCGCGTCTAGGCGTCGGCTCCGCGTCCGGCCGACCCGTGGGACGAGACGGCCGGACCGTGCGGCGTGCCTACTACTGGCGGGCGGCGACGATCGCGAGCGCCCAGACGCTTCGCGAGTCGGTGCTCACCTTGATGGACACCAGGTCGCGCCCAGGGGGGCGCGACCTGGTGAAGGTCGCTTGCCCGTCGTCGCACTCGTCGAGCGGCGTCACCTGAAAGCCGTCGATCAGCACGGACACCGGCCCGCCGACGCAGTGCCAGATCACGTCGTAGGTCGCCGGAACCTTCACGGCGCCGAGGTCGCGCACGCCCGCGCCGACGACCTCCGGCACGACCACCCGGTCGTGGTCGTGCAGCCGCACATGGACACCGAAGGTGGACACGGCACTCGGCGTGAGCCGCGGATGCGGCACCGGTCGTGCCTGCCCCGAGTGCGAACAGGAACTCGCGGCGAGCGCGAGCGCGGCGACGGCTATGGCTGACGTCCTCATCCGCTGTAGGGCTCCTGATAGGTGCGGTACCCCATGTCGTACGGCGCGACGATGTTGCGCACCTTAGTCTCGGTCGCGCAGTCCTCGTGGGTGATGTACCACGCGCCGTCCGCCCGCGCCTTGTTGATCTCGTAGACCCAGTGGAACGTCGTGCCCTTCTGGATGGTCCAGTTCTGCGTCAGCGTGGCCTTCATCCCCAGGTGCACCCTGGCGCTCGTCTCGACCTTCGCCTGCACCTTCGCCAGGATCGCGTTGCCTTCGGCCTGCATCATGCCGGTGTAGGCGAACTCGACGTGCCCGTCGACCTCGAGCGACAACGTGGCCGTGTAGTCCGGCGAGTTGGTGTTCGTGAGGTGCATGCGGCCGATCTCGGCGACCGTGGACGGCCACTTGTGCGTGATGTCGAACCGCTCCTCGTACCCGCACGTACGGCCCGCGATCGAACCGACCGTGGACGTGCCCGGCGTGCGGTTGTCGGTGGGGCCCGGGAACTGCGCGTCGCACGGCGGGACGAGATAGGCCAACGAGCCGGTCGACCAGTCCCCGGCCGGCACCCGTCCCGAGACGGTGACGGAGCAGTCGGCGGTCGGGCTGATGGTCGTCGGCACGCCGGGCAGGTCGCCCATGACCTGCCGGAGCGCGGAGTTCACCTGGTCGAGCGCCTGCCAGCAGGTGAGCGGGGGCGTGACCGGGATCTGCACCGCGCTCAGCGCCACGATCAACGGCCCGTCGCAGGTGGCGAGGTGGTCGGCCGCCCAGCGCGCGTCGTTGACGACCGTTCCGCAGAGGTCCGCGCTCCCGTACACGCAGCCGCTCAACAGGGACAACAGGCCCTCGCCCTCGCGGTACAGCGCGGCAACGGCGTTGCCGCAGCCCAGGTCGCTCCCGACCGTGTACGCGGCGACCACCCGCGACTCCAGCATCGCGGCCTGCAAGCAGCCCGCCGCGCGGTCGAGGCCCTGCGCCGCGCCGGTGAACACGTCCGCGCACGCGCTGTCGGTGCTCGCGTCGCAGCCGTTCGCGACGCCGAGCGCGAAGCCGGCCAGTGCGACGCCCATGCCTGTGAGCTGGTCACAGCGCAGCGTCACACCGCCCGGGGCGACGACGACGGGCAGCGTCGCCGCCGCGCCGTTCTCGACAGCGACCACACACGCCGACGCGAAGTCGAGCGCGCTGCGCGCGACCTCGACGGCGGTCGCGCAGGTGCCGCCCGGCGCCATGCACCCGGCCGCGTAGGTTGCCGCCGCCTGGACGATCAGGTCGGCGTCTGCCAGGTCGGCGCAGGACGCGGCCAGACCCAGCGTCGCGCACCCCCGCACGGCCATGTCGTGCGTCGCGTGGGTGTCGTCCGCCGACGCGCCGCTCGGCGCCCCCGCGACCGCCACGGCAAGTGCGACCGCCAGCGCAGTCAAGACTCGATCGAGGCTCCTCCGTACCCGCATGTCCTGCTCCTTCGTCGTGTCCCCCGTGCCCGGCAGTTGCCGAGCCGGGCGTGCGTCCGGCGCGGGGAGCCGGGTGGTGCGGTAAGGAGGAGCGCCGAGCAGCCCGGTTTGTCACACCTGACGTGGCGCGGGCGCCGAGGGGAGCCGTCAGCAGCTCTTACAGGTCCAGCTCGTAGAAGTCGCAGACGGTGCCGCGCGCGCCGAACGACGTCTTGAAGTCGTAGAGGCTCGCGTTGAGTACCGTGCCGTCGCTCTCGGTCGAGACGCCGAAGTCGTAGAACGGCAGCCCGGCGGCGCGGCAGCGGTCGATCGCGGTGGCGAACGCGAGGTCCAGCGCGTAGGCCTTCGCGCCCTCAGGGCTCGCGGCGCTGTACTGGCAGTGCAGCACGCGGTCGGTGACGTAGTGGACGGTGCCGGCGACGACCTCGCCGGCCACGTGCACGGTCTCGACGGTGATGCGGTCGGGGAAGCGCGCGATCAGCTCGCGCAGCTCGGCCGCGGTGTGCACGGGCGTCGCGCCGTGGCGGCGGGCGAGGCTGTCGGTGAGCACCCGCCAGAACGCGTCGAGGTGCTCGGGGCCGTCGACCAGCGTGGCGCCGCGGCGTTCGGCGACGCGCGGGTTGCGGCGGCGGTCGCCGCGCGGCGCGGTGCCGGCGGCGAGCTCGACGGTCGCGGACAGGTCGCGGCGGTACAGCCGGGCGCCGAGGCGGAACAGCGCGTACAGGTCGTCCTGCGCCGGCTCGCGGTGGTAGATCGAGGGGACCGCCTTGTAGCGCAACGTCGCGTAGCCGAGCTCGCGGTAGTGCGCGGCGACGGCGCGCAGGGCGTCGAGCAGCGCCTCGCCGCGCAGCGAGCCGTCGTGGACGAGGCCGCCGTAGGTGAGGCCGGGGTGGGAGACGACGCGGGTCGCGTCGCCGGGGTCCGCGGCGGCGGCGAGGACGGCGCCGTCGACGGTGACCGACAGGTCGCGGAACCGGTCCCCGTGGTAGCCGAGGTAGCGCCGCGTGTGCAGGAACGTGCCGTTGACCGAGCGCGCGACGGCGTCGTCCCAGGCATCCGCCTGGGACGGGTCGTACGGCCGCACGTCGGGCACGTCAGCGAGCCTGCCACGCGGCGAGCTTCGCCTCCGCCGCGGCGCGCGGGGAGTGCGCGGCACGGACGTGCGCGCGGCCTCGCTCGCCCGCCTCCGTCGCGAGCGCCGGGTCGTCCAGCAACGGCGCCAGCGCGGCCGCCACCGCCGCGTCGTCGCCCTGCGGGTACACGAACGCGCCGTGCTCGGCGCCGAGCACCTCGGCGGCGCCGGTGGCGTCGGAGAGGACGACGGGGCGGCCCGCCGCGAGCCCTTCCAGCGCGGCGACGGAGAACGGCTCGAACGTGCTCGGCTCGGCGACGGCGCGGACGTCCGCGAGCAGCGCGGGGATCGCCTCGGCCGGGTGCGCGCCGGCCAGGTCGAGGGCGACGCCGAGGCCGTCCGCGAGCGCGCGCAGCGTGTCGGCGTACGAGCCGCCGGCGTCGGTGCGGGTGTCCCGCCCGACCAGCCGCACGGTCACCCCGGGGAGCGTGGCGGCGGCGCGGATCAGCGCCTCGGGGCCCTTGCGGCGTTCGATCCGGCCGACGAGCGCGACGACGCGGCCGGTCGCGGACGCGGGCGTGTCGAGCCAGCCGTCCTGCCGCACCGGCATCGGCACGAGCACCGCGTCGGGCGCGACCGACTCCCCCGACGGCAGCAGCGTCGACAGCCGGCTGGTCGCGGTGACGACGTCGGCGCGGGCGAGGTCGCGCGCCTCCAGCCACTCGGCGGCGCGCTGCTGGCGCGACGGCAGCCAGCCGGCGTGCTCGCGCAGCACGCGGTGGTTGCCGTGCACGTGCCGGGCGTGGACGGTCGCCGCCGACCGCGGCAGCAACGCCGCCTCGGCCAGCCAGTCCGGCCCCTCGACCACGTCGAACGCGCCGAGGTGCCGCAGCGCGCGGCGCACCTCGACGGCCGCCTCGAGCCGGTCGGCGAGCGTGGGGTACCGCGACCGCAACGGCAGGTGCACCCGCGGGGCGTACGTCACGCCGCGTACGACGCTCGGCGGTCCGTCGTGGCGGCCGAGGACCGTGACGTCGCAGCCGAGGTCGCGCAGGCCGGCCGCGAGGTAGGCCGTGTACGTCCCGATACCGCCGCCGGCGTACCCCGGCGACACCTCCTGCGCGAGCAGCGCGACGCGCACGCCGCCGAACGTAGCGCACCGCTCGCTACGCTCGGGCGCATGGCGGCGGTCGCGGTGCTGGTGCCCGCGTACAACCACGCGGCGTACGTCGCGGAGGCGGTGCGCAGCGTCGACGGCGACGTCGAGATCGTCGCGGTGGACGACTGCTCGACGGACGGCACGTACGACGTGCTGCGCAGCCTCGTGGCCGAGGTCCCCGCGCTGCGCGTGTACCGCAACGAGCGCAACGCCGGCGGCGTCGCGACCGTCCTGCGCGCGCTGGCCGAGACGACGGCGCCCTACGTCACGGTGCTCGCGAGCGACGACCGGTGGCTGCCCGGGCGGGTCGACCGGCAGCTCGCGCTGCTCGAGGCGGGGGCACAGTGGTCGTTCGGGCGGGCGTGGGTCATCGACGCGGCCGGCGCGCGGGTCGGCACCGAGCCGCAGGGGCCGCCGCCGGACGCGGACGGGATGCTGCGGACGCTGCTGCGCGGGCAGGGCGTCTACGCGCCGACGCTGATGTACCGGCGCGACCTGCTGGAACGCATCGGCGGGCTGTCGCAGGCGCTCTGGGAGGACCTGGTCGTGACCCTGCGGTTCGCGGCGCTGGGGGAGCCGGCGTTCGTGCCGGAGCCGCTGGTCGAGTACCGCGTGCACGGCGCGAACGTGCACCTGGACCAGCTCGCGCGCGGGCTGCACGTGACCGCGCACGTCGAGGCGGTGGCGTCGTTGCTGGCCTGGCCGGACCTGCCGGCGGCCGCGCGGCCGGTGGCCGAGGCGCACGCGGAGGCGTGGGCCGTGCTGGCCCGGCTGCAGCGCGGCGAGCCGCCCCGGCCGCGCAGCGCGCCGCGCGCCGCGCTGGACGGCGTGGTGCGGCGGCAGGCGCGCGACCTGGTGCGCGAGATCGGGTCGGCGGAGCTGCGGCGGTTCGAGGTGGCGTTGCGGCTGGCCGGCTGCCACGGCGGCGCGCGCGCGATCGCCGACGTGCGCGGCGGGCCGATCTGGCGCCGCGCGCTGCGCCGCCTGGTGCGTTAGGCCAGCAGCGTCCGCTCGCGCAGGCTGCCGCGCAGCCGGCCGGAGTGGTACGCCCAGTCCCGCAGCAGCTTCACCCGCTCGACGCCGGGGTGGCGCAGCGCCGGCAGCCGCCGCAGCAGCCGCCGCCACACCCGCAGCACGTCGCCCACCGTCGAGCGGGGCACGGCGTCGGCGAAGCGGCGTTGCAACGTCGCCTCGGTCAGCCCGTACCGGTGGTACTGGCGCAGGAACGACCGCAGGTCGGCGCGGTACCGGTACGCGACGACGGCGCCGGGCGCGTAGCCGACGGTGTAGCCGGCGCGCTGCACCCGCCAGGAGAAGTCCACGTCGTCGCTGCCGCCGACGTAGGACGTGTCCCAGCCGCCGACCTCGTCGACGACGTCCGCCCAGACCGCGCAGTTGCCGCCCGGTGCGAACGGCAGGTAGCCGAGCGGCGCCATCAACGCGTCCGGCAGCGGGTCGCGCCAGGCCGAGACGTGCGCGGGGTTCAGCGACGTCTCGTCCAGCCGCCCGCCGACCAGGTCCGCGTCGCGCGCGGCGTGGACCAGCGCGGACAGCCAGCCGGGCACGACGACGTCGTCGCCGTCGCAGAACGCCAGCAGGTCGCCGCGCGCGGCGGACCGGGCGGCGTTGCGGACGTGCGAGATGCCGGGCGTCGCGACGCGCGCGACGCGGATCGTCAGCCGGTCCGACCAGTCCAGCGCGAGCGCGTCGCTGCCGTCGGTGGAGCCGTTGTCGAGGAGGACGACCTCCCACGGCCCGGCGTAGGTCTGCGCGGCCAGCGCGTCGAGCTGGGCGGGCAGCGTCGCGCGGGTGTTCCGACTCGGGATGCAGACGCTGACCAGCGCGGGCGCGCTACGACGCATCGCGCACGGCGGCGATGACCGCGTCGACGTCGGCGTCCGACAGGTGCGGCCCCATCGGCAGCGACAGCACCTCGGCGGCGAGGCGTTCGGCCACCGGCAACGACGCGCCGGTCGCGAACGCCGCCTGCTGGTGCGGCGGCGTCGGGTAGTGGATCAGCGTCTCGACGCCGCGTTCGGCCAGGCGCGCGGCGAGGCCGTCGCGGTCGGGCGAACGGACGACGTAGAGGTGCCAGACCGGCTCGCTGCCGGGCTCGACGGCCGGCGTTGCGACGACGTCGCGCAACGCCTCGGTGTAGCGCGCGGCGATCTCGGCGCGGCGGGCGTTCCACGCGTCGAGGTGGCGGAGCTTGACCCGCAGCGCGGCGGCCTGGACATCGTCCAGGCGGCTGTTCACGCCGGCCTGCTCGTGGACGTACTTGCGGCTCGACCCGTAGTTACGCAGCAGCCGCAACGACTGCGCCACAGCAGGATCGTCGGTCGTCACCGCGCCGCCGTCGCCGAGCGCGCCGAGGTTCTTGCCGGGGTAGAACGACCAGCACGCGGTGACGCCGTGCCCGCCGACGCGCACGCCGTCGAGCCGCGCGCCGTGCGCCTGCGCGGCGTCCTCCACCACCGGCACGTCCGCGTCCGCGTAGCGGGCGGGCTGGCCGTAGAGGTGCACCGGGATGACGGCGCGCGTCCGTTCCCCCACCTCGTACGAGCGCAGGTTGAACGTCTCCGGGTCGACCTCGGCGGGCACCGGCGTCGCGCCGGTCGCGGCGACCGCGAGCCAGGTCGCGACGAACGTGTGCGACGGCACCACGACCTCGTCGCCCGCGCCGACGCCGAACGCGCGCAGCGTCAGCGTCAGCGCGTCCAGGCCGTTGCCGACGGAGACGCAGTGGCGGGCGCCGACGTAGGCGGCCCACTCCGCCTCGAACGCCTCGACCTCGGGACCGAGGATGTACCAGCCGCTCGCGACGACGCGTTGCACCGCCGCGGCGAGCTCGTCCGCGATGGCCTCGTGGACGGCGCGGAGGTCGAGGAAGCGGATCACGCCGGGGCCGCGACCGCGCGCAGGTACTCGCGGTAGTCGCGGTAGTAGTCGTCCTCCTCGTACGGGTGCGACGCGAGCACCAGCGACACCGAGCCGGAGGAGAAGTTGTCGAGCTCGCGCCAGATCATCGGCGGCAGGTAGAGCCCGTAGTACGACCGGCTCAGGAAGAACCGCCGCTCCTGCCAGCCGTCGCGCACGATGACCTCGAACGACCCGGACGCGCTGATGATGAACGCGTGATTGGTCTTGTGCGCGTGACCCGCGCGGGACTCGCCGCCCGGGACGTCGTACAGGTAGTAGACCCGGCTGATGTCGAACGGCACGTGCCGCTGCTGCTCGACGAAGGTCAGGTTGCCGCGGGGATCGGCGATCTTCGGCAGGTCGATGATCCGGCAGTCCTCAACGCCCATCGGTCCACTATCTCAGCGCGACGCCACGGACCGGTACAGATCGAGCAACTGGGTCATCGTGCGTTCCGGCGTCATCGTCGCGAGGTACCGCGCGCGGGCGGCCGCGCCCTTCGCGGCGGCGGCCTCCGGCGTCACCGCGTCCAGCGCCGCCGCCAGCGCTTCCGGTGTCGGCGCGGCGGTCCACCCGGTCTCGTCGGGGACCAGCTCGGGCAGCGGCCCGACGGCCGTCGCGACCACCGGCCGCGCCCGGGCGTACGCCTCCACGAGCACCCGCGGCATCCCCTCGTAGCAGACGCTCGGGATCACGACGGCGGCGGCGCTCGTCATCGCCGCAGCCACCTCGGCGGGGGTGCGCGGGCCGAGGTAGGTGACGTTGGGGGCGGTCGCCGCCGCGTCCGCGTAGCGGCCGCTGCCGACGACCGTCACGGGCATCGAGCAGAGCCGCGCGGCGGCGAGCAGCAGCGGCACGCCCTTCTCCTCGTCCAGCCGCCCGACGAACAGCACGCCCTCACCCGGCGGCCGCGGCTCGCCGGGGTCGGGTGTCGTGTTGGGGCGGATCACGATGCGGTCGGCGGGGAGGCCGGCGGCAACGAGCTTCGTCTTCGCGAACGCCGTCAGCGCGAGGTACGCGTCGACCGAGCGCCAGGTGCCGCGGTGGGCGTTCTCGGCGGCGGCGAGGACGGCGCTCTGCGGCCGCGAGCCGCGGTAGCAGCCGTGCACGACGCCGGGCCACAACGTCCGGTGCCCCAGGCAGTCCTCGCACGGATGCCCGTCGCGGAAGAACGACCCGGCGATGCAGCCGTGCCGGTAGTTGTGCACGGTCTGCACGACCGGCACGCCCTCGCCGTGCGCGACGCGGATCACCCACGGGGACACGAGCGGGTACGGGTTGTGCAGGTGCAGCACGTCCGGCCTGGTCTCGCGGATCAGCCGCCGCACGGCGGCGGCGTCCTCGCCGGAACGCAGCGGCCGCAGCGCCAGCGCCGCCTTCTTCGCGGGCGGCAGCGCGGCGATCTCGTCGCTGGACCGCAGGTGCGTGACGACGTCGACGCCCGCCTCCCGCAGGGACGCGGTCTCCTCGTCGACGACGGCGTTCTCGCCGCTCGGGACGGCGGAGACGTAGCGGTTGTGCACGACGAGGACCTTCACGCCGACACCACCCGCAGCCAGTCGTCGGTCGCGCCGTCCGCCGCCGGCGCGGGCAGGTCGCCGCGCGCGGCACGGGCGATCCGGTCGAGCAACGCCGCCGTGTCGCCGGGCGGCACCAGCCCGTCGCGGCCGGCCAGCTCGGCGACCGCGCCGGAGTCGTAGCCGAGGACGCCGAGCCCGGCGGTGACGGCGAGCGCGACGGTGCCGCTCTGCGTCGCGCCCGCGTACGGCGCGAGCAGCGCGTCGCAGGACATCAGCGCCGCCGCGAGGTCGCGGTCGCGTACGAAGTCGGCCGCCGTGCGGTCCTCGACCCGCCCGCGCAGCGCGGGGTCGAGCGGCCCCTTGCCGCAGGCCACGACGGTCACCCCCGGCGTTAGCGCGTCGAGCAGCGCGGGGAGTGCGGCGCCGCCCTTGTCAGGGCGCTGCGCGCCGAGCACGAGCAGCCGCAGCCCGTCGTGCGGCGGGCGCTCGCCGGGTGCCGACCAGCGCAGCCACTCGGTGTAGAGCGGGTGCCGCGCGACCACCTCGCCGCCCGTCGCGAGCGACGCCGAGTGGACGACCCGGCTCGCGGCCGCGGCGCGCAGCCACCGCAGCGTGCGGCGGCGCACGTCGCGCGCGCCGGGGTTGTGCACGACGACGTGCACCCGGCGCAGCCGCGCGACGAGCGCGAGCACCGCCTCCTCGTGCGGCGTCCGCGTCCACGCGACCAGCCACGCCGCGTCGTTCGCCAGCGCCAGCCGCAGCACGGTGAGCAGCCCGCGCAGCAGCCGGAACGACTGGCGGGCAACGCCCCCGGCGCCGGAACGGTTGTGCGGCAGCACCGCGAGCGTCCGCACCCCGCGCGGCCGCCACTCCGCGTCGCCCGGCACGACGGCCGTCACGGCGAGGCCGCGCGCCGCGAGCTGCGCGGCGATCTCCCGGCCGTACGGGTTGATCCCGTCGGGGTCGTAGACGACGACCCGGCGGGTGCGCCCGGGGCCGGTCGTCATGCGTGGCACGATAGCCGCGTGGCGGCCCGGGTCCTGTTCGTCACCAACCTGCTCACCCACTACCGCCGCCCCCTCTACGAGGAGCTCGGCCGGCGGCTGCGGGTCCGTTACGTGTTCTTCTCCGACGGCGGCGAGACGTACTGGCAGGGCGGCGTCGCGACGTCCGCCGACATCGTGAGCGTGTCGCCGCGCGGCGTCTGGGTCGGCCGGACGCGGATCGTTCCGGGGCTGGTCGCCGAGGTGCTGGCGCGGCCGTACGACGTGGTCGTGACGTCGCTCGTCGGCAAGTTCGCGCTCGCCGTCTCCTACCTCGGCGCGCGGCTGCGGCGGCGGCCGGTCGTGCTCTGGGCGACGTTGTGGGCGCACCCGGACACGCCGTTCCACCGGCGCACCCGGCGCGTCACCGAGTGGCTCTACCGCGACGCCGACGCGGTCGTCACCTACGGCCGCCACGTCAGCCGCCACGTCGTCGACGCCGGCGCCGACCCGGACCGGGTCTTCGTCGCGCCGCAGGCCGTGGACCTGACGCTGTTCACGCCCGGTCCCGCGCGCCCGGACAACGGTCCGTTGCGGATCGGCTACGTCGGCCGCCTCGAGCCCGAGAAGGGCGTGCCCGACCTGCTCGCCGCGGTCGCGCGGATGACGCAGGAGCACGAGCTGGTCGTCGTCGGCGAGGGGTCCGTCGCCGTGCCGGGCGCGCGCGGCCGGGTGCCGAACGACGCGCTGCCGGACGTGTACCGCGACATCGACGTCGTCGTCGTGCCCAGCGTGGCGACGGCGGCGTTCAGCGAGCCGTGGTCGCTCGTCGTCAACGAGGCCTTGGGCTGCGGCACCGCCGTCGTCGCCAGCACCGCCGTCGGCGCGGTGCAGGACGGGCTGGTCAGCGACGGCGAGACGGGGCTGGTGTTCGAGGCGGGCGACACCGCCGCCCTCGCGGGCGCGCTGGACCGGCTCGCGGCCGACCGCGCGCTGCTGCGGCGGCTCGCCGCCGCGGGGCACGCGGCCGTTCAGGAGTACACGTACGAGCGGGCGGCGGACGCCTTCGTCGCCGCGGTTCAGGCCGCCTGCAACCGCCGCGAGCGGCGGGCGTTGCGGACGAACCGGGCGTTCCCGACGAAGTAGCGGCGGGCCAGGCGGCGCGGCTCGCAGAGCAGCCGGAACGCCCACTCGAAACCGCTGTGCTGCAGCCACTCCGGCGCCGTCGGCTTGGTGCCGGCGATGAAGTCGAACGCCGCGCCGATCGGCACCAGCGTCGTCCCCAGCCGGTGGCGCATCTGCTCGACGAACAGGTCCTGCCGCGGGGTGCCGAGGCCGACCCAGACGATGTCCGCCTCGCTCGCGCGCACCCGCGCCGCCAGCTCGTCCGCCTCGTCGCCCGTCAGCGGGCGGAACGGCGGCGCCTCCGCGCCCACCACCAGCGCGTCCGGCGCGATCACCGCGAGCTCGGCGACCAGCTTGTCGACGACCTCCTGCGTGCTGCCGTAGACGTAGTGGCGGATACCGAGCTTCTGCCCGCGGCGGATCGTCTCGACCATGAGGTCCGGGCCGCGCGTCGACTGCTTCAGCGACGAGAAGCCCAGCCGCCGGCCGACGAACGCCACCGGCTCGCCGTCCGGCAGGTTCAGGTCGCCGCCGTTGAGCGTCGCCGCGTAGTCCGCGTCGGTCGCCGCCAGCGAGAGCGTGTACGCGTTGCACAGGTGCAACGTCGCCGGCCGCTGCGCGAGCGCGTACGCGAACAGCCGGTCCACGGCCTCGTCCAGCGTCACGGCGTCGATCCGGACCCCGCAGCACTCGAAGCTGCCCGGCGCGGTGACGCGCGGCGCGCTGACCTCGGTGGCACGAACGGTGGCGCGCATGGGCGCCACGTCGAAGACGGTCACGAAACCCCTAGCTCCTGCGTCACCACGACCCCGGCCGTGGCCCCCGACCCCATTGGTACTTCGGCAGGGACTTACGTCACTTGAGAGGTGAGCCGTTGTCCTTGCATGGGGACTAACGAGGAACTAGTCAGAACGTCACACGATGCCCGGCTCAAGTTCCGGACAAACCTGGTCGAGCAAAATTACAGCGCTGTGATTGGGACGTTCGGCAGGTACTGATTCGCTCGACCGGGCGTCGATGGGGGTTCGTTCCCGCCCGATCACTGAAGCGGTTGCCGTCAGGCGCGAGGGAGGGACCCACCGATGAGCGAGAGTCCGGCGTTGGAGCTGTTGCGCAGCGGCGTGCCGTTGTCGCTGCTCCTCGACCTGGCCGCCCCGAACGGGCCCGACAGCCGCGAGATCGCCCGCCGCGAGCGGGGCGCCGCGTAGCGGTACCGGCAGGGCAGGCAGGACCAGGGGTCCCGCTAGATTCCGCGCCGCGCTGCGCGCGGCGCTCCCTTTAGTCGCGGGACCCCTGGTCCCGCCTCCCCTGCCTCTAGCCGATCGTGACGGCGGCGGTCGTGAGGCGGCCTGCCTTGCTGCGGACAGTCGCGCGGCAGGTGCGGGGGGCGGTGACGGAGCCGACGACGCGGTCGGCGGCGCGGGCGTCCCAGGTGCCGGAGGAGAGGCCGACGGTCACCCAGGCGCCGGAGGCGTCGGTGCACTCGGTGCGGATCGCGCGGAGGCCGCCGAGGCCGGCGTTGCCGGCCCGCACGACGAGGTCGTAGCGGTTGCCGCCCGTCGGACGGCCGCGCAGCGACGCCGAGAGCGCGCCGGGCGGGGCGAGGCGGCGCAGGCCGTTCGCGTCGCCGGTCTGGATCGCGTTGGGGCCGTTGGCCCAGCGCATGAGCTGGTACGTGCCGAGGTACGCGCCGTCGAAGTGGCCCAGGCCGGTCGCGTGCGCGATCTCGTGCATCAGGGTGCCGACCCACCACGTGGTGCTCGGGTTGGCGTTGTACCGGGCGCTCATGACGATCGTGCGCGCCTGGTAGATCAGGTGGTACGTCCCCTGCGTGCCGTCCGTCGTGCAGGCCAGCGCGGTGCTCGCACAGCCGCTGCCGCCCCACACCACGAGGAACCGGTGCGCCGACGTCGGCACCGTGTCCGTCGTCCGCCCGCCGTACGCGAGGTCCGCCCCGAAGCCGGAGACGGCGTTGAGCCTCGCGATCGCCGTCTTGACGAGCGACTCGCCCGCCGCCGGCAGGTTCGCCGTCGAGAGGTACCAGGTGACGCGGTTGCGGGTCCACGGCAGGTGCGGGTGCAGGCCGCGCGTCGACCAGCAGTAGCCGTTGGTGGCGCAGCCGCTGTCCGCCGAGATCGGCGGCGCCGGCCAGCCGACGACGAGCGCGACCCCGAAGTGCACCAGCCCGTCCGAGCCGGTGCGGGTGACGACCGACCAGCCGCCGTCGGTGTGCAGCGGGTACGGGATGACCTGCGACGCCGACGCCACGACCTGCTGGATCGCGGCGTCGACCTGCGTCTCGTAGAACGCCGGCGACGCGTAGCCGGCGGCGTACGCCGTGGGCGCGTTGTCGGTCGGCAGCGCCACCGGCTGCGACAGCACCAGCGCCGTCGCGACCTTCGTCGCGGCCGAGCCGTACGACGACCGGTAGAAGAACGACTCCCGCCCCGCGGCGGCGCGCCGCGCGTCGGCGGCGGCGCGCAGCCGGGCCGTCGCGGCCGGGTCCGCCTCGACGACGCTCGCGACCGGCGTCACGGCGGGCGCGACCGCGGCCCCCGGCGCGAGGGTGGCCGCGGCGACCGCGAGCGCGAGCGCGCGCGGGACCGCGGCGAGGCGAAGACGCATGCCGCCAGCCTCCCGGAGCGGCGCCGTGTCCGGTATCGCCCGTTGGAACCGGATTCGTCGTAGTCATCGCGGGCTACGCTGCGCCGCGTGGCCCTGGTAGTCCTGACCACCGCGCTGCCGGAGGAGGGGCTGGCGCCGCTCGCCGGGCACGACCTGGCCGGCCCCGAGGCGCTGGCGCGCGCCGACGCGCTGCTCTGCGTGCTCACCGACCGCGTCGACGCCGCGCTGCTCGCGACCGCGCCGCGGCTGCGCGCCGTCGGCACCGTCTCCGTCGGCCACGACCACGTCGACCTCGCCGCCTGCGCCGCCCGCGGCGTCGCCGTCGTCAACACGCCCGACGTGCTGACCGAGGCCACCGCCGACGTGGCGTTCGGGCTGCTGATCGCCGCCGCCCGCGGCTTCTCCGCCGCCGAACGTGCGCTGCGTTCCGGCGCGTGGAACGGCTGGACGATGGACGCGTTCGTCGCGCGCGAGGTCCACGGCGGCACGCTCGGCCTGGTCGGGTACGGCCGCATCGGGCGTGCCGTCGCCCGCCGCGCGGCGGCGTTCGGGATGACGGTGCTGCACCACACACGGCGCGACACCGGCGTCCCCGGGTGGACCGGCGACCTGCCGGAGCTGCTGCGGCGCAGCGACTTCGTGTCGTTGCACGTGCCGCTCACCGACGAGACGCGGCACCTGGTCGGGGCGCGCGAGCTCGACCTGATCGGGCCGGACGGCGTGCTCGTCAACACCGCGCGTGGCGCCGTCGTCGACGAGGCCGCGCTGGCGGCGGCGCTGGCCGAACGCCGCCTGTTCGCGGCCGGCCTCGACGTGTACGAGGACGAGCCGCGGGTGCACCCGGCGCTGGTCGCGTCGCCGCACGCCGTGCTGCTGCCGCACGTCGGCAGCGCCACCACCGCGACCCGCGCCGCGATGACGCGCCTCGCCGCCGAGGGCGTCGCCGCCGTGCTGCGCGGCGAGACGCCGCCGAACCTCGTGCGCTAGATCAGGCGATCCCGGGCACGTCCCGCCGCCCGGCGACCGCCTCCTCGAACGCGTCCCGCAGCCGGAGCGTGTGCTCCCCGAGCGTGCCGTCGCCGACCGGCCGCCCGTCGATCCGCCGCACCCCGGCGACGCCGCGTACCGACGACGCGAGGAACACCTCGTCCGCGCCCGTCAGGTCGGCAACGGTCGCCGGGGTCACCGCGAACGCCAGTGGCGGCGCGAGCGCGCGCACCACCGCCAGCGTCGTCCCGGCGAGGATGCCGGTCGTCGTCGGCGGCGTCCGCAGCGTCCCGCCGGAGACCCAGCACACCGTCGCCGTCGGGCCCTCCAGCACCTCGCCGCCCGCCGCCAGCCAGATCGCGTCGTCGGCG
This sequence comes from Mycobacteriales bacterium, assembly GCA_035714365.1. Classification (GTDB taxonomy): domain Bacteria; phylum Actinomycetota; class Actinomycetes; order BP-191; family BP-191; genus BP-191. Next base: position 23,056 of record DASTMB010000068.1, read on the forward strand.
CCGCGCGCGGCGGCCTCGCGCAGGCTGGCCATGTTGACGGCGTACGACAGCGTCTTCGCGCCGCCGAGCAGCCACGGCGACGCCGCCCGCGCGGCCGCGTCCACGCCGAGCGTGAGGGTGACCACGTCGATGCCGTCGGTCCGCGCGCGCACCGCCTCCTCCGGCACCGGCAGCGCCAGCGCGAACGCCGTCGGCGGACCGTCGGCGCTCGTACCGCGGGTGCAGACCAGCTTGAGCAGGCCGTCGCCCGCGCCGCTCGCCGCCACCGCGTCCGCCGCCAGCGCCCGCCACTCGTCGTCCGTAGGCGCATTGATCGCGAGCGCGGAAGCGCTGCGGCGCAGGCGTTCCAGGTGCAGGCCGAGCTTGAACACGCGTCCGCTCGCGACCCGCGCCGTCTCGAACACGCCGTCGCCGCGCTGCACCCCCAGGTCGTCCGCGCGCAGCACTGGCGTGTCGACGTCGACGACGCCGCGACCGAGCACGGCGAGGGCGGGTCTGGTCACGGTCGCGACACTAGACTGCGCGAACGTCCTTCTTGGCGCGGAGGGAGCGGCGGTGCCGGGCGAGCAGTGGCAGGCGGATCTGCGGGCGCGCGGGTACCGGCTCACGCCCCAGCGCCAGCTCGTCCTCGAGGCGGTCGGCCAGCTCGGCCACGCGACGCCGGAGGAGATCGCGACGGCGGTCCGCAAGACCGCGCGCGGCGTGAACATCTCCACCGTCTACCGCACGCTCGAGCTCCTCGAGGAGCTCGGCCTGGTCACCCACACCCACCTCGACCACGGCCCGCCGACCTACCACGCCGCCACCGACGAGGACCACGTCCACCTCGTCTGCCGCGTCTGCGACCGCGTCACGGAGTCGCCGCCGGGTCTGGTGGACGACCTCGTGACGACGTTGCGGGAGACCGAGGGTTTCGTCGCCGACGTCGGCCACCTGGCGATCTTCGGCACCTGCCGCGACTGCGCCGCCAAGGCCGGGGCCGGTGGTGGGGACCGGGCCTCCGCACCCGGCGACTAAAGGAGCCGCAGGCGGGACTAGCCGGGTGTGGAGGCCCGGTCGCCGCCAGGGCCGGAGCCGGAGGCCACGGCCCCGGCACGTACGCTGGGGCACATGACGTCGCCACTGCTGGACCGGGAGGGCGCCGTCGCGGCCGACGGTGTCGACGCGGGCGTCGCCGCGCACTACGGCGACCCGTTGCGCGAGCAGCGGCAGGCGGCGGAGGGGCACGGCCTCACCGACCGCAGCCACCGCGACGTCATCCGCGTGGACGGCCCGGACCGGCTCACCTGGCTGCACAGCCTCACCACGCAGCACCTCACGGCGTTGCCGCCGGGGGAGCCGGCCGAGGCGCTGGTCCTCTCGCCGCACGGCCACGTCGAGCACCACCTGACGCTCGTCGACGACGGCACCACGACGTGGGCGCACGTCGAGCCGGGGACGGGTGCGACGCTGCTGACGTTCCTGGAGTCGATGCGGTTCATGCTGCGGGTCGAGCCGGCGCCGGCGGACCTCGCGGTGCTGACGCTCGGCGGCAACGACCTGCTGGTGCCGCGCCGCGACCTCGCCGACCGCTGGGACGCGTTGCTCGCGGACGGCGCGACGCCGTTGGGGATGTGGGGGTTCGAGGCGTTGCGGGTGGCGGCGCGCCGGCCGCGGCTCGGCGTGGATACCGACCACCGGACCATCCCGAACGAGCTCCCCTGGCTGGCCACGGCCGTCCACCTGGACAAGGGCTGCTACCGCGGCCAGGAGACGGTCGCGCGCGTGCACAACCTGGGCCGCCCGCCGCGCCGCCTGGTGCTGCTGCACCTCGACGGCTCGGTGGACCGGCTGCCCGCGCACCGCGGCCCGATCACCTGGGAGGGCGCGACCGTCGGCTACGTCGGCACCGCGGTCCGCCACCACGAGCTCGGCCCGCTCGCGCTCGCGCTGGTGAAGCGCGGCACGCCGGACGACGCGGCGTTGGAGGCCGACGGCGTCGCCGCGTCGGTGGCGGTGGAGGAGCCGGCCGCCTAGGGCAGGCCTAACGCGCCGGGTCGACGCAGATGTGCCCGTCGCGGGTGCTCGGGTCGGCGGGACGCTGGTACGGCGTCACCCAGCCGGAGCCGGGCGCGGTGCCGGTCGTCAGCTCGACCAGCGCGTCCGCCATCGCCCGGCCCAGCCCGGCGCGCACCTCGGGCCGCGCGACGAGCGACGCCTCGTGCGCGGAGGAGATGTAGAGCGACTCGGAGATGACGAACGGCCGGTGCGCCTGGCGCAGCAGCCCGTAGTAGTCGCGGCCCTTCGCCGAGAGCCGGTACTTCGCGCCCGCGTCGCGGTCGCCGACCCACGGCCCGGGAAGGGTCTGCACGTAGCCGCGGACGTGCTCGTAGACCAGCCCGGCGAAGCGGCGGCCCAGCCCGTCGGCGGTCGACCCGAACGTCTCCGTCCCCGGCGTCGGCCGCGGCCCGTCCGGCGAGGAGTTCAGGTGCACCGACAGCGCGGCATCGACGCGCAGCGCGTCGGCGAGTGCCGTACGGAACTCGATGGTCTCCTCGAAGTCCCGCTCGCGGGTCAGCACGACCCGCCCGACGCGCCCTGCCAGCGCCGTGCGGACCTCGAACGCGATCTGGAGGTTGCGGGTCTTCTCGAAATCGCCGTTCGGTGCCTTCGCGCCGAGCTGGAACGGCCCGCCGTGGCCCGGGTCGACCAGCACCAGCACGTCCTGGGGCCGCTTCGGCAGCCGGCCGCCGCTGCCCGGCGCGACCGCGCGCAGGTCGGCGGCGGAGAGCGTCACCGGGTGCCCGCACGGGGTCAGCACGCGCGGGTTCGCGGCGGTGCCGCCGATGCGGGGGAGCGTGAGCCCGGCGGCGAGCGTGCCACCGCCGGAGATCCCCGCGATGCGCACCGTCACGACCGCGCCGAGCGCCGGCGGCAGTGGTGTCGTCTCGCGCGTCACCGGCCAGCGGACGTCCGCGCCGCCGAACGACGTGGGCAGCGCGACCGGCGGCGTCGTCGCGGGCGCCGTCGTGGCGGGTGCGGTCGTGGCGGGCGCGGTGGTGCTCGCCGACGTGGCCGGCGACGCCGACGGCGCCGGGGTGGACGGGGACGTGCAGGCGACGGTGAGCAGCGCCGCGAGGGCGGGAACGGCCTTCACCCGGCCGACGGTACCCGCCGGGGTCAGTACGTCACGCGCATGGCGTCGAACGCGACGCCGTACCCCCGCGAGCGGCTGTCCTTGCTGCCGAGCACGACGACCTTCACCGTGTGCGAGCCGCGCTTCGCGTAGGTCGCGACGGTGGTGACCCGCCGGTACGCGGTCGTCGAGGCGTACGTGTTGACGCGCTTGACCCTGACGCCGTCGACGTAGACGTCGAAGTAGCCGCCGGACGGATGCGCGACGTAGAACAGCTCGTACTTCGTGCCGCTCGTCGTCTTGGTGGCGTACGCGCCACGGGTCGCGGACATCCAGTGGCTGCCGTACCAGTCGGACTTCGCGTACGTCGTGCCCCAGCCCTTCGACGGCGTGAACGACCGGCCGTCCATCGGGAGCACGTACTTCGCGGTGGTGGTGAGGCGGGCGCCGGTGTTGCCGGCGCGGTCGCGCGGCGTGACGCGCAGGACGTAGGTCCGGCCGGGCGAGAGCGTCACCGTGGCCGTCGTCGCGGTGGTGCCGGTGGCGGTCCACTGGCAGCCGTAGCCGACGGCGTAGACACACACGTCGTACGACGCGACGCCGCTCGCGGGCGTGCCGTCGGTCGCGGACCACCTCACGACGGTGCGCGCATCCGCCCCGGTGAGGCTCTTGAGGCTGCCGCTCGCGACGGGCGCGGCGCGGTCGAGCAGGACGGGCGCGGTGCCGACGTGGCAGACGGCGTTGCCGTCGAGGGCGGCGACGGAGACGTGGGTGGCGCGGTCGGCGCCGTCGGCGAGGACGACCTCGGTCGGCGGCGTGGCCGAGCCGTCCGGGTCGCAGGCGACGGTGGTGCCCTCGCCCGCGGTCCAGGCGGTGACGGTCATGCCGGCGACCGGCGTCACGTCGAGCGGGACGGTCAGGCTGCTGGTGGCGGCGGGCGCGGCGACGACCGGGTCGCCGAACAGCACCGTCGCGAGCGCGCTCCACTGCGGCGAGCCGAGGCCGGTCGCCAGGTCGTAGCCGAGGCCGGCGGCGTCGCGCAGGTTGCTGCCGGTGGTGACGTCGCGGAACGCGCCGGGGTTGCCGTAGAGCTCGTCGTGGACGTCGCCGACGCCGGCGGTGCGGCCGGCCGACGACAGCGCGGCGGCGAGGTGCCCGGCGACGAGCGGTGCGGCGGCGCTGGTGCCGCCGCCGAGGTTCCAGCCGCCGTGCAGGTAGGAGTAGACGCCGAAGCCGTGGTCGGGGTCGGCCATCGCCGCGATGTCGGGGACGAGGCGGTTCGTGCCGGGCAGCGCGAGACCCGCCTGCCACGCGGGCCGCGTGACGGACGACGACTGGCCGCCGCCGCCGGCGTACCCCTTGAACGCGCCGGTCAGCGCGTCGGTCCACGCCGACTCCGACCAGGCGCCGGCGCTGCCGGCGAGGTCGGTGCCGCCGACGCCGACGACCCACGGCGACGCGGCCGGGTAGTCGACGGCGACGGTGTTGTCGGGGCTGTCCGGGCTGGAGCAGTCGTACGCGCCGAAGTCGCCGGAGGCCGCGAACACCGTCGCGCCCGCCGCGACGATCCGCGCGAGCTGCGTCTCCATCCCGGCGCGCGACGGCGGGTCGAAGTCGGCGTACGGCTCGCACATGCCCCACGACGTGCTGACGACGTCGACCAGGCCGGCCTCCGCGTCGGTCGCGATGCGGCTGTAGAGCGCGACGGCGTCGGCGAGGCTGTTCTCGCCGAAGTAGAGGCGCTGCTGCGCCTGCGGCGCGGTCGCGAGCAGGACCTCCTGGTCGAGCGCGACCTCGAAGTCGCCGCCGTTGGAGGTGTCGGTGGGGTCGGCCGCGCCGACGACGACCTGCACCGGCGACGGGGCCGGGATGCCGGCTGCCTGCGCGTACGTCGTGAGGTCGGCGCTGCGCCAGCCGGAGAACTGCACGGTCGCGATGCCTAGCCCGGCGCCGGTGCTGCCGGGGCGGACGACGTCGTACGCCGACGCCAGCGTCGCGCCGGTGTGACCGGCGGGGACGGCGTGGCGGCGCCAGGTCGCGGTCCGGCCGAGGCCGGCGACGTCGGCACGGAGCGCGTGCGCCAGCGTGGTCGCGACGTCGCGCGGGCCGCGCGCGGTGAGCGTCCAGCCGTCGCCGCCGGTGACCGTGAAGCCGTGGCTCGTGAGGTAGCGGCGCGCGGCGGCGGCGTCCGGGTGCGCTGCCGCGGCGGCGGCGTGGCGTTGCGCGGCGGTGGCCGAGGCGGGCAGGCGCGCGGCGCGGCGGAGGGCGTTGCCGTCG
>DASTMB010000069.1 GCA_035714365.1 Mycobacteriales bacterium
CACCGCCGCCGGCGGGGGCGAGCTCGCGTTCGCGGTCGCGGCGCGGGAACGGCAGCGTCCGCGGCTTGGTGAGCATGTCCCAGCGGGAGCCGCCGCCGCGGCGGTCGCGGCCGGGGACGCGGCGCTCGCCCTCCGGCGGCAGCCCGTCGTCGCCGGTACGGCGGTCCGGCAGCACGGTGCGCCGTTCGGCGACGCCCGCGTCGCCGGGCACGTCGCGCCGGTAGACGAACGCGTCCCCGAGCGTGACCAGCCGGAACTCGTCGTTGATCTGCCAGAGCGTCTCGGAGTGGCCGAGGAACAGGTAGCCGCCGTCCGCGAGCGACTCGTGGAACTGCCGCATCAGCCGCCGGGTGGTGTCCCGGCTGAAGTAGATGGTGACGTTGCGGCAGAGCAGCAGGTCGATCGGCTCGTCGCGCGGGAACGGCACCGGCTCGGTCACGAGGTTGTGGTGGCGGAACTCCACCAGCGAGCGCACCTCCGGCCGGACGACGTGGTCGTCGCCCTCGCGCACGAACCACCGCGCGACGTCGTCGGGGTCGGCGGCGAGCAGCGCGCGCTGGCCGTACCGGCCGCGGCCGGCGACCTCGAGCGCGCGGGTCGACACGTCGGTCGCGACGACCCGCACGTCCCAGCCCTCGCTCAGCGGCAGCAGCTCGCGCAGCAGCATCGCGACGCTGTACGGCTCCTCGCCGGTCGAGCAGCCGGCGCTCCACACCCGCAGCCGCTTCGTCCCCGACGCCGCCGCGCGACGGACGAGCTGCGGGAGGACGTGCTGGCGCAGCGCGCGGAACTGGGGCGGGTTCCGGAAGAAGTGGGTCTCCTGGATGGTGACCTCGTTGAGCAGCGCCTGGAGCTCCGCGCCGGAGCCGGGGCGGCCGAGCAGGTCGAGGTACGCGTCGACGGTCGGGACGCCGCAGGCGGTGAGCCGTTCGCCGAGCGAGTACGACAGCGAGTCGCGCCGGCACGCGTCGAACACCAGCCCGGCGGCGGTCGCGAGCAGCGCCCGGACCCGCTCGAACTCCTCGTCGGTCAGCGTGACCCTCACGTCCGCTCCTCGACCAGCGATCGGATCAACGGCGCGATCTCCGGCAGCGGGAGCTGGTGCTCCACGGCGCCGGCCGTCCACGCGGCGGCGGGCATGCCGTAGACGGCGCAGGTCGCCTCGTCCTGGCCGATCGTCACCGCGCCGCGCTCGCGCATCGCCTTGAGGCCGGCGGCGCCGTCGCGGCCCATGCCGGTGAGGATGACGCCGAGCGCCTCGGCGCCGACGGTCTCGGCGATCGACTCGAACGACGCGTCGATGCCCGGCACGTGGAACTGGCGTTCCGGCGCGGGCTCACAGACGACGCGCAGGTGGTCGCGGACGAGGAGGTTCAGCCCGCTCGGCGCGACGGTCACCGTGCCCGGCGCGAGCCGCCGGCCGGTGGCGCCCATCGCGACCGGCAGCGGGCAGAGCTGGTCCAGCCACGACACCAGGCCGGGGATGAACCCCTCCGCCATGTGCTGCACGACGAGCACCGCCGGCGCGAACCCCTCCGGCAGCGCGCCGAGCACCGTCGCCAGCGCCTGCGGGCCGCCGGTCGACGCGCCGATCGCGACCAGCCGCACCGTGCCGGGCTTGCGCCCCTCGGCGGCCGCGGTGGCCGCGGCAGCGAACGCCGTCGCCGGCGCACCCGCCCCGGCGGTGCGCACGCGCGGCGCGGTCGCGAGCGACGGCGACGTCGTGCGCAGCCGCCCGCGCGGGTGCGTGATGACCTTGACCCGCGACGCGACGCGCATCCGCCGGCGCAGCTCCTCGGCGTACTCGTCCAGCCGGCCGCCCTCGCCCCACTGCGGCTTCGCGACCACGTCGACGGCGCCCGCCGCGAGCGCGTCGATGGCGTTGGTGGAGTTGGCCCCCTCCACGAACGCCGAGTACACGACGATCGGCGTGGGGCGGCTGGCCATGATGCGTTCGATCGCCTCGATGCCGTTCATGACCGGCAGGTCGAGGTCCATGAGGACGGCGGCGGGGCGGAGGCGTTCGACCATGGCGACGGCCTCCCGGCCGTTGCGCGCCTCGCCGACGATGGAGAACTCCGGGCAGGACTCGAGCGCGGAGCGCAGGAAGCGGCGTTGCACCGGCGAGTCGTCGACGAGCAGCAGCGGCACCGGCTCCTTGGCGACGGGCTCCGACGCCATCAGGCGGCCCCGAGCAGCCACGGCGCGAGCAGCAGCGCCACGGCCTCGACGTCCTGCGCCGCGTCCACGGCGACCTCGCGCGGCACGGTCGCGGCGTCGTCGCGGGTCCAGGCGAGCAGCAGCTCCTCGCAGTGGCGGGCGTGCCGGGAGGCGACGGCCTCGCCGAGCACGGCGGCGCTGCTGGCGAGGGTGTGCGCGTGGGAGCAGAGCGCGCGGGCGGCGGACACGGCGCCGGTGGAGAGCACTTCGCAGGCGGCGGACTGCATGCCGGGGAGGCGCGTCGCCACCTCGCCCGCGAACGCGTCGCGCAACGCCGCGACCGCCCGCTCGGGCAACGCCCGTCCGCCCATCACACCCCGCAGCCCTCGAACCCTCTTACCGCTTCGGCCGAACGGCGTAATCCCTTGAGCCTCCGACCGTGTACCTGACGAGGCACTGCCCGACCCGGGTGTGCGGGCCGGGGCACCTGTCCCGCGACTAAGGGAGCGGCCGCGCAGCGGCCGCGGAACTAGCGGGACAGGAGCCCCGGCCAGCGGACCCGGGTCGGGCAGCCCCAAGGGGGACACGACGGGAGAGAGGACGGGGGATGTCGGCGCAAACCCACGCACCAACGACGACCATTACCACCCGCACCGAGCTGATGGACCTCCTCAGTGAGGCGGCGGAGATCGAGCACTCGCTGGCCTGCCAGTACCTGTTCGCGGCGTTCAGCCTCAAGCAGCCGGGTGATCCGGGGCTGACGCCGGAGCAGGGCGCGATGGTGAGCCGCTGGTTCGACCGGATCGTGCACACGGTGGCGACGCAGGAGATGCTGCACCTCGCGCTGGCGAACAACATGCTGACGGCGATCGGCGGGGCGCCGTACCTCGTGCGCCCGAACTTCCCGCAGTGGGACAAGCTGTACTCGGTCGGGCTGGACTCGGTGCTGACGCCGTTCTCGGTGGAGACGCTGGAACGCTTCATGTGCTGGGAGAAGCCGCAGTGGCCGGGGCCGTGGGACGCGGCGTGCGCGGCGCGGCCGCTCATGCTCTCGGTCGATGCGCAGCAGCTCGCCACGTCGGCGACGGAGGAGCTGAACCCGGACGCGTACCCGTACTCGACGATCGCGGGCCTGTACGACCGGATCCGCGCGTGCTTCGAGTCGGCGGACGAGGCGGCGTTGTTCATCGGCAACCCGGCGGACCAGGTGGGCGAGTCGTACGTGCCGTTCGTGCCGACGCTGCACCGGGTCACGGACACCGCGAGCGCGGTCGCCGCGATCGACCTCATCGTCGTGGAGGGCGAGGGGACGCCGAGCCCGGACCCGACGGACTGCCACTACGGCTGGTTCCGCGACATCCGCGACGAGCTGGCGGCGGAGCTGGCGCGGGACCCGTCGTTCGAGCCGGCCTGGCCGTGCGTGGACAACCCGCTGTTCGACTTCCACCACGACAACAGCACGCCGGGCGCGACGATGGTGACGGTGCCGTACACGCGGCAGGTCGGGGAGCTGTTCACGGCGTCGTACGACGTGCTGCTGACGATCCTCATGCGGCTGTTCGACGCGGACGGCGAGACCGACGAGGAACGCCGCACGCTCGCCGCGTGCGCCGTCGCGCTGATGCGCACGGTGATCACGCCGCTGGGGGTGGCGCTGGCGCGGCTGCCCGCCTTCGCGGCCGACCCGCCGTCGCCGACGGCGGGCGCGAGCTTCGAGCTGTTCCGCGACGTGCAACCGCTGCCGCACCGCGAGCCGGCCTGGACCTACCTGCGCGAACGCCTCGGCGAGATCGCCGACGCGACCCTCGCGGCGGCGGCGCCGCCGGACGCGCCGGACTGCCTGAGCAACGTCGCCGACATGCTCCGCTTCTGGGCCGGCCGGCTCGTCCTCGACGGGGGTGCTGCCTGATGTCCGCCCTCACCCTGCCCCGGGTGGCGTTCTACTCGGACTCCGCCCTGTCCAACGTCTCCACCGCGAACAACCAGAACGTCGTCGACATCCTCGACTACGACCTGGTGCGGCTGAAGAACCCCTTGGGGCTCTCGCCGGAGGCGTACCGCGAGTGGCTGATGGAGCTGGTGGAGATCGAGCAGAACGGCACGCCGCGCCGCACCATGTACGGCTACTGGAACTACTACGGCGACCAGCTCACGACGTTCGGCTCGGCCACCGTGTCGTCGGTGCTGCTGCCGGGCGTCACGCCGGCGACGGACGACCCGCTGACCAGCGCGCGGGTCGCGCTGACCGCGCGGATCGTGGACCTCGACCCGGCGGACACGTTCACGTCGCAGATGTTCACCAGCGGCTTCGTCGTCACCGGCACGGCCAGGGACGGCAGCGACGTGACGCTGCTCCAGGCGACGCAGCCGACGACGCCGTCGACGCGCTGGATCAACTTCAACCGCCCGCGCGGCTCCGGCAACTTCTACTGCGTCTTCCCGAGCGCCAACCTCGCGTTCGCGCCGCGCGGCACGTCCGCCGCGCTCGACGTGCTGCGCGACGCCGTCGAGGCGGGCGCCGGACTGGCGCTGCGGTACTGCCTCTACGGCATGGTGGCGCCGTACACGACCGACGAGCAGGTGGACGAGATGCGGCGGCGGTTCCTGGCCGGGGACTACGTCCTCAACGCGAAGGTCGGCCGCGTCGTCGGCACGGTCAACGCGTGGGACGGCGGCGACGTCGTCTCCGCGCCGTCCGGCACCTGGCTGCACCCGCTCGGCTCGCCGTTCATCGAGGCGGCGGAGCCGGGCCGGACGGCGCACCTGCTCGCGCCGCTGTCGGCGGCCGGGCCGCCGCTCTCCCACGGCGCGCTGGACGCCGAGTGGGACCGGCGCACCGCCGCCGCCGCGCTCGTCGCCGACGCCTCGCCCTCCGGCGGCTCCGGCGGCGCCCCGGCGAGCGCGGACGACAGCGGGCCGACGTTCGGGCCGGCGGCGGCCGACGTCGCGCCCGACGGGTCGGTGGTCTCGCTCGACGTCATGGCGACGTTCGCCGAGGTGGGGACGGGGCCGTTCGGCCCGAAGGCGGACGTCGGCACCGTGACGCTCTGCGCCGGGGGCACGCCGGTCGCGGAGGTGCCGTACCAGGAGGAGCCGTACGAGCGCTACGGCGGCGTCGTGGACCTCGACGTGCCGGAGGACCTGCGCGCGCAGGTGCTCGCCGGGCCGCTGTCGCTGCACTGGACGAAGGGGCCCGACTCCGGGCTGGTCGCCGAGCAGCTCGCGTTCCCGTACGTCGTCGTGGACCGGCAGTGCTCGTACCTCGACCTGCCGGACGCGACCGGCTCGCTGGAGGTCCGCGTCTTCTCACCGGACGGCGCGCCGCTCGCCGCGCCGGTGACGCTGGCGGTCGAGCAGTGGCAGGACTACTCGACGCACGGCGACCCGGGCGCCACGCCGGTCGTCCCGCCGGACTTCAAGTTCCGGAAGGTGGAGGAGGGCGACCCGGCGCGGATGGTGCCGGCGACGCTGGACGTGCCGGCCGGCGGCGTGGCGACGTTGCCGCTGACCGCCGCCGCACCCGGCTGCTACAAGATCCGGTTCCTGCCGCCGGGCGCCCGCGCCGACGACCCGAACACCGCCGGCTGGACGCTCGACTACTTCTGCGCGGTGCGCGTGCTCCCCCACGACGACTACTCGCACGTCCGCGACGAGGACGTCACCTGGGGGTTCCTCTGGGACGAGGTCCTCGCGTACTACGCGCTGATGTACCCGGTGATGAGCCAGTACGTGCCGTGGGGGCCGCCGGACGCGCCGCTGGACCCGGACCGCGTCCGGATGCTGGCGGCGGTGCTGCGCGAGCTGGTCGACGCGCGCAACCTCGACTCGCCGATGTACATGCCGGTCACCCGCGAGCTGTCGGCGGGCAAGCGCGAGCTGATCCGCCGCTGGTGCGACCGCCAGCTCGCGGGCGACCTGGCGTGAGGACGGCGTCGCGAGGCGGCGGTGCCGGTGGCGCGGCCGTGCCCGTCCGCCTCGCGGCGCTCTGGCTCGGCGTGGTCGCGGTGCTGCTCGCCGTCTTCCTCGCGGCGGCGGCGCTCGGCCTGCCGGTGCTCGCCGACCCCGGCCCGGCGCTGCGCTCGCTGCCGGCGCCGGCCGGGGCCGCGGCGGCCCTCGCCCTGCTCACCGCGGACGTGGCGCTGCCGGTGCCGTCGTCGCTCGTCATGGTCGCGCTGGGGGCGCTCTACGGCGCCGTCCCCGGCGCCGCGCTCTCCGTCGCGGGCGGCGCGCTGATGGGGCTCGCGGGCGGGCTGCTCGGCCGGCGCGGCGGCCCGGTGCTGGACCGGGTCGCCGGCCGCGACCGGGACCGCGTCTTACGCCTCGTCGCCCGCTGGGGCGTCGCCGCCGTCGTCGTCACGCGGCCGGTGCCGCTGCTCGCCGAGTCGGTGGTGCTCGTCGCCGGCGCCGCGCGGATGCCGTTGTGGCGGCTGGTCCTCGGCGCGGCCGCCGGCACCCTCCCGGTCGCCGTCGTGTACGCGCTGGCGGGCGCGTACGGGCGGCGGGCCGACGCGGGCGCAGCGTTCGTCGCGCTCGTCCTGCTGGCGCTGCTCGCGCTCGCTACTGGAGGCAGAGCTCGTTCCCCTCGGGGTCGCTGAGCACCACCCACCGCTCGAACCCCTGGTCCACCCGCTCGACCACCGTGGCGCCGTTGGCGACGAGGCGTTCGACCTCGGCCTCCACCTTGTCGCGGCCGACGTTGACGTCGAGGTGGACGCGGTTCTTCACCGCCTTCGGCTCCGGCACCTTCTGGAAGAACAGCCGGGGGCCGGCGCCCTCCGGGTCGATGGCCGCGCTGCGGCTGTCGAACTCGCTCTCCGGGATGCCCATCTCACGCGCGAACGACGGCCAGTCGGCGTACCCCTCCGGCGGCGGCTGCACGACGTAGCCGAGCGCGTCGGCCCACCACCGCGCCAGCGCCGCCGGGTCGGCGCAGTCGAACGTCACCTGGAACTTGTAGGCCATCGCGTCACCCCACCGTGAACGTGTCGTCGGTGCTCGTCAGCGACCCGACGGTCGCCGAGACCTTGTACGTGCCCGCCGTGACCGCGCGCAGTCCGCTCGGGCAGCCCGGCGCCGACCGCACCCGCGGCCAGGTCACCGCGAGCACCACCGTCGCCGCGCCCGGCGCCAGCGTCACGACGTTCGGGGCGGGCGCGGGCGGGCAGTCGCCGCTCGACCAGACCCGGTCGTTGCCGCTGCGGACCGTCACCGAACGCGCCGCCACGTCGGCGCGGCAGGGCGCGGCGCCGCGGTTGGTGAGGCTGGCGCGGAACACCGGCCGCGAGCCGGTGGCGTACGAACGGTCGTCCGCCTTCACCCCGAGCAGCAGGTCGGCGGGGCGGCACACGGGCGCGGTCGCCGGCGTGCTCGCCCCCGCCGTCGGCCGGGCCGGCGCGGTCGTCCGCGGCGCCGCGCTCCGGCTCGGCGCGGGCGTCGGGCTGGTCCGCGCGGCCGGCTCGCCGTCGCCGCCGCAGGCCCGCGCGCCGAGCGCGAGCACCAGCACCACCGCGCCCAGCGTCAGGAGCCGGCGGCGCCAGTACACCCCCGGCGGCAGCGGACCGCGGGGGTGCAGGAGGGCGTCGGCGTCCATCGCCGGGGAGCCTAGCGAGCCCCGTAGAGTCGGCGCCGTGCCGCTCGCCGACACCGTCCTGGCCTGGTACGCCGCGCACGCCCGCGACCTGCCCTGGCGCCGGACCACCGACCCGTGGGCGGTGCTCGTCAGCGAGGTGATGCTCCAGCAGACACCGGTCGCGCGCGTCCTTCCGGCCTACGCCGAGTGGCTCGCCCGCTGGCAGACGCCGGCCGCGCTCGCCGCCGCCGCGCCCAGCGACGCCGTCCGTGCCTGGGGCCGGCTCGGCTACCCGCGCCGCGCGCTGCGGCTGCACGCCGCCGCCACCGCCTGCGTCGAGCGCCACGGCGGCACCGTCCCCGCCTCGCTGGACGAGCTGCTCGCGCTGCCCGGCGTGGGCGCGTACACGGCCCGCGCGGTGGCGGCGTTCGCGTTCGGGCAGCGGCACCCCGTGGTCGACACCAACGTGCGCCGGGTCGTCGCCCGCGCCGTCGCGGGCGCCGGCGAGGCGGGGCCGCCGTCGACCACCCGCGACCTCGCCGCCGTCGCCGCGCTGCTGCCGGACGACGACGCGCCGCGCTTCGGCGCCGCGCTCATGGAGCTCGGCGCGCTGGTCTGCACGGCGCGTTCGCCGCGCTGCGGCGACTGCCCGCTCGCCGCGACCTGCGCCTGGCGGCTGGCCGGCTACCCGCCGTACACCGGCCCGCGCACCCGCCCGCAGGCCTGGCACGGCACCGACCGGCAGGCGCGCGGCGCGCTGCTGGCCGTCCTGCGGGCGGCGCCGGGGCCGGTGCGGCCGGAGGCGTTCGCGGCGGCCTGGCCGGAGCCGGTGCAGCGCGCCCGCGCCGTGGACGGCCTCGTCGCCGACGGGCTGGTCGAGCCGACCCCGGACGGCGGGTTCGCCCTCCCGGCGTAGGGAAGAACGCACGCATGCTCTCCCTGACCCCCGAGATGCGCAGCGTCCTGCTGGAAGGCCGCCAGGCCCACGTCGCCGTCACCGCCAAGGACGGCCCGCACGTCACCCCCGAGCTGTACGCCGTCGCCGGCGACACGCTCTGGTTCCTCGTCGCCGCGACCACGCTCAAGGCCCGGGTGATCCCGAAGAACGACCGGATCGCCGCGCTGGTCCGCAGCGCCGGCCGCGCCGTCGTGCTCTCCGGCGACGCCGCGACGTACGACGTGCGCAGCCCCCACGACGTCCTCTCCGCCGTCAAGGACCCGAACGTCGCCAAGGCGCTGTCCGGCTTCCTGCTGCGCAACGCCGGCGACCTCGCGGCGTTCGCCAAGGACACCCTCTCCGGCCGCCTCGGCCGCAAGCTCCCCCCGCGCCGCGTCCTCGTCCGGCTGCGGCCGACGCGGGCGGCGTTGCTCGACGGCGCGGCGGTGACGACCGCCCTCGGCGACTGGCCGGGGCCGCAGCCGACCGACTCGGCCGAGCCGCTGGCGGGCAGCAAGGACGGCGTGGTCGGCTGGCAGGCGCCGGACGGCCCGCTCGCCCTGCCGGCCCGCCTCACCGCCGGCGACGTGGCGACGGTGCCCTGCGCGCTCGCGACCCTCGCCGCGCTGCCGTCCGCCGGCCCCGCCTGCGTCGTCACCGACGACTACGGCCGCCCCGGCCCGGCCGCCAAGACCGGCACCCTGCACCGCGGCACCGGCTCGCTCGCCGCGGACGGGAGGGTGACGTTCGAGGTGAGCCGGACCACCACCTGGGACGGCGTGAAGACCAGCACCACGTCGCGCTGACGTGTCGCACGCCGGAGACCGCGCACTCGTCCTCGGCGGCGGCGGCGCGACCGGCAACGCGTGGCTGCTCGGCGTCGTCGCCGGCCTGCGCGAGGCCGGGGTCGACGTCACCGGCGCCGACCTGCTCGTCGGCACCTCGGCCGGCGCGACGGCCGCCGCCCAGCTCGCCGGCGCCGACCCGGCGGACCTGCTGGCCGCCGTCCTCGACGCCCCGCCCGTGCCGCCGCGCCCGGCCCGGCCGGTGACGGACCATCTGGAACGCACCGGCCGCGTCATCGCCGCCGCCGCCGACGCGGCCGACATGCGCCGCCGGATCGGCGCGGCCGCCCTCGCCATGGAGGCGGCGTCGGACGACGCCGCGCAGGCGCGCTGGCGCGCCACCGTCGCCGCCCGGCTGCCGAGCCCGCAGTGGCCGGAACGCCCGTTGCTGGTCACGGCCGTCGACGCCCGGACCGGCGAACCCGCCGTCCTCGACCGGCACAGCGGCGTCGAGCTGGTGGACGCCGTGGCCGCGAGCTGCGCCGGCGGCTTCGCCTACCGGGTCGGCGACCGGCAGCTCATCGACGGCGGCTACCGGCGCAACGAGAACGCCGACCTCGCCGCCGGGTACGGCCGGGTGCTGGTGCTCTCCCCGCTCGGCGGGCGCACCCGGCACCCGCTCGCGTGGGGCCTGCAGCTCGCCGCGCAGGTCGACGAGCTCCGCGCCGGCGGCAGCGCGGTCGAGACCGTCGTGCCGGACAACGACGCGGAGGAGCTGTTCGGCGCCAACGCCATGGACGTGTCGTTGCGCCCCGCCGCCGCCCGCGCCGGCCGCGACCAGGGCCGCGCCCTGGCCGGCCGCCTCGCGGCGTTCTGGCACCGATAAAAACGACGAAGCCGGGGCCCCCGCGAGGGGACCCCGGCTTCGTTCGCCGGTCGAGCTAGGAGCCGGCCATGTCCACGGGCGGCGCGTCCGGGACGGCGTCCGCGTCGGGCTTGGTCTCGCCGCGGAACGTGAACTTCGCCTCCGCGTCCTCGCCCTCCACGTCCACCACCACGATCTGCCCCGGCCCGAGCTCCTTGTAGAGGATCTTCTCGGACAGGGAGTCCTCGATCTCGCGCTGGATCGTGCGCCGCAACGGCCGGGCGCCGAGCACCGCGTCGTACCCCTTGTGCGCGAGCAGCAGCTTCGCCGGGGGCGTGACCTCGAGGGCCATGTCCTTGTTCTTGAGCTGCGTGTCGACGCGGGCCAGCATCAGGTCGACGATCTCGACGATCTCGTCCTGGCTGAGCTGGTGGAACACGATGATGTCGTCGATGCGGTTCAGGAACTCGGGGCGGAAGTGCTGCTTGAGCTCCTCCTGCACCTTGCCCTTCATCCGCTCGTAGTTGCCGGCCGGGTCGTGCGCCTTCGAGAAGCCGAGGTTCATGCCCTTGGCGATGTCGCGGGTGCCGAGGTTGGTCGTCATGATCAAGATCGTGTTCTTGAAGTCGACCGTACGGCCCTGCGAGTCGGTCAGGCGCCCGTCCTCCAGGATCTGGAGGAGCGTGTTGAACACGTCCGGGTGCGCCTTCTCGACCTCGTCGAAGAGCACCACCGAGAACGGCTTGCGCCGCACCCGCTCGGTGAGCTGGCCACCCTCGTCGTAGCCGACGTAGCCGGGGGGCGAGCCGACGAGGCGGGAGACCGTGTGCTTCTCCATGAACTCGCTCATGTCGAGCTGGATGAGCGAGTCCTCGTCGCCGAACAGGAACTCCGCCAGCGTCTTCGACAGCTCGGTCTTACCGACACCGGACGGGCCGGCGAAGATGAACGAGCCACCCGGGCGCTTCGGGTCCTTGAGGCCGGCGCGGGTACGGCGGATCGCCTGCGACACGGCGCGGATCGCCTGCTCCTGGCCGATGACCCGGCGGTGCAGCTCGTCCTCCATGCGGAGCAGGCGCTGCGTCTCCTCCTCGGTCAGCTTGAACACCGGGATGCCCGTCCAGGTCGCCAGCACCTCGGCGATCTGCTCCTCGTCCACCTCGGCGACGACGTCCATGTCGCCGGCCTTCCACTCCTTCTCCCGGGTCGCCTTCTCCTGGAGGAGGTTCTTCTCCTTGTCGCGCAGCGACGCGGCCTTCTCGAAGTCCTGCGCGTCGATCGCGCTCTCCTTCTCGCGGCGCACCTGCGCGATCCGCTCGTCGAACTCCCGCAGGTCCGGCGGCGCGGTCATCCGGCGGATCCGCATCCGCGAGCCGGCCTCGTCGATGAGGTCGATCGCCTTGTCCGGCAGGAACCGGTCCGAGATGTACCGGTCGGCCAGCGTCGCCGCCGCCACCAGCGCGGCGTCCGTGATCGACACGCGGTGGTGCGCCTCGTACCGGTCGCGCAGGCCCTTGAGGATCTCGATCGTGTGCGCCACCGACGGCTCGCCGACCTGGATCGGCTGGAAACGGCGTTCCAGCGCCGCGTCCTTCTCCAGGTGCTTGCGGTACTCGTCCAGCGTCGTCGCGCCGATCGTCTGCAGCTCGCCGCGCGCCAGCATCGGCTTGAGGATGCTCGCCGCGTCGATCGCGCCCTCCGCCGCGCCCGCACCCACGAGCGTGTGCAGCTCGTCGATGAACAGGATGATGTCGCCGCGGGTCTTGATCTCCTTGAGGACCTTCTTCAGCCGCTCCTCGAAGTCACCGCGGTACCGGCTGCCCGCCACCAGCGCGCCCAGGTCCAGCGTGTAGAGCTGCTTGTCCTTCAACGTCTCCGGGACCTCGCCGCGCACGATCGCCTGCGACAGCCCCTCCACCACGGCCGTCTTGCCGACGCCGGGCTCGCCGATGAGGACCGGGTTGTTCTTGGTGCGGCGCGACAGCACCTGCATCACGCGCTCGATCTCCTTCTCGCGCCCGATCACCGGGTCGAGACGGGACTCGCGCGCCGCCTGCGTGAGGTTCCGGCCGAACTGGTCCAGCACCAGGCTGGTCGACGGCGTCCCCTCGCCCGGGCCGCCCGCACCCGCCGGCTCGCCCTTCCCGCCCTGGTAGCCCGACAGGAGCTGGATGACCTGCTGGCGCACCCGGTTGAGGTCCGCGCCCAGCTTGACCAGCACCTGCGCGGCCACGCCCTCACCCTCGCGGATGAGCCCGAGCAGGATGTGCTCCGTGCCGATGTAGTTGTGGCCGAGCTGCAACGCCTCCCGGAGGCTGAGCTCCAGCACCTTCTTCGCCCGCGGCGTGAACGGGATGTGCCCCGACGGCGCCTGCTGGCCCTGGCCGATGATCTCCTCGACCTGCTGCCGCACGCCCTCGAGCGAGATCCCCAACGACTCGAGGGCCTTCGCCGCGACGCCCTCGCCCTCGTGGATCAGGCCGAGCAGGATGTGC
Organism: Mycobacteriales bacterium; assembly: GCA_035714365.1. GTDB lineage: Bacteria > Actinomycetota > Actinomycetes > BP-191 > BP-191 > BP-191. The sequence goes on from DASTMB010000069.1 coordinate 12,812, forward strand.
TCGGTCCCGATGTAGTTGTGGTTGAGCATCCTGGCCTCTTCCTGGGCCAGGACCACGACGCGGCGGGCGCGGTCGGTGAAACGCTCGAACATGGGTCTCTCCCTGTCGGGATCTGGCGTACGCCGGCGTTGGCGCCCGCCTCCCGCATCGTATGCCCCGGCGCACCGGGGTGAACGTCCGTTTGTCTCGGTCTCGCCTCCGTTCAACTCCTCTGTGTGGCGGCCTGTTCCCCGTAGGTGAAGATCCGACACTCCCTGGTCGGGTGGTGCCCGGAGGGGGTCCCGCTAGTTGTAGCGCCCAGGAACGTTGGTTAAGCGAGTGATCGGCGGGACGTTGCCGATCGCTGAGTGGCGCCGGTGGTGGTTGTACTCGTGCAGCCATCCTGGCAGGGCCGCTCGGCGGGCCCGTTCGCTGTTGTAGAAAC
>DASTMB010000070.1 GCA_035714365.1 Mycobacteriales bacterium
GCTGCAGAACGTCGCGCCCGCCACGGACGCGTAACGCGGCTACGTCAGCGTCATCACCGGCTCGCCCCGCGTGGTGAGGCCGCTGCCGGAGATCCGGCAGGTGCCGCCACGCGGGAGGCCGCCGTTGTACGCCTGCCGCACGCAGGAGCGCAGCGCGAGCTGGCCCCAGTAGTTCGGGTGCAGCGACTCCTGGATGTAGTAGTTGCCGCAGCAGGTGGAGACGGTGCGGATCTGGTTGATCCACTCGGTCTGGTCGACCGCGCCCGGGGACGTCCAGTCCCACAGGCCCTTCTCCTCGAGCAGGCCGACGGTGTTCTCGCAGAGGCGCCGGCCGTTGAACGCCGCCGACAGGTCCAGCACCTTGGTGTTGGTCAGCGCGGCCTGCGTGACGGCGTTCTTCACGGCGTTGTTGATGGTGGGCAGCGCGGTGGCGTTGGCCCAGTTGGCGTCGTTGTTCCAGAAGCCGCAGCCGCCGGTGTCCTGGCGGGTGTAGCCGGACTGGCTGTAGCGGAAGCCGGTGCCGTTGGGGATCGGCGACTCGTACGTCTGCACGAGGATCGTGTACGCGCTCGCGGCGTAGCCGGCGTTGGTTATCGCGGTGCGGACGTTGAGCAGCGCGTTCTTGATGGCGGTGGTCTGCGTGGAGACGTTGGTGGACGTGAAGTTGCTCGTCACCGACGAGTCGTCGTTGCAGTAGTCGGGCCACCACGACGGCGAGAACAGGAAGTCGCTGACGCACTGCTGCACGACCGAGCCGAAGTTGAAGTTGTTGCCGCCGATGGAGACGGTGACCAGCTTCACGTTGTGCGTCGCCGCGAACGACTGGAGCATCCGCGCCTGTCCCTGGTGGCCGGCGCCGTCGTCGTAGAAGTCGAGGCCGGGCTTGAAGTTGCCGTCGCCGTCGGTGAACGTGCCGGTCCTCGCGCCGGAGCAGGCCAGGTTGTACCCGTTGACGCCGCCGCCGACGTACGCCTCCGCGGCCGCGCTGCGGTGGCAGCGGGTGATCTGCTCGGCGGTGCGGGCGGCGTTGTCGAAGTACGCGGTGGAGCCGAGGGCGTCGTGGTACTGCTCGCCGTCGTTCGTGTTGCCGGCCCAGCGGCCGGCCTCGCCGGAGATGTACGAGTCGCCGACGGTGACGACCCAGGGCGTACCGACGCCCGGTCCGTCGGCGTGGGCGGGCGCGGCGAGCGCGGCGGCGGTGAGGGCGACGGCCCCCGCCGCGGTCGCGGCGACCCTTCGGGTGGAGAGGAAGCGCACTGGCATACCCCTTGCTGTGTAGGGATTCGTGCCGCTTTGGCGGGGTTCGGCTCGGGCAGTGAAGCACAGCGGTACGCGCCGGCGCGGGCACCGGCGGGGTGTCGGGGGGCGTCCGACGTGGGTAGGTTCGCCCCACCCTCACACCCCCGCTACCGGAGGAGCCCCTCATGCGCCTGCGCGCCGTCCTCGCCGCCGCGACCCTCGCCGTCGCCGCCCTCTCGTCCGCCGCGTCCGCCCAGCCGTCGTGCGTCGGCCTGCCCTGCGACCTCATCAACCGCGTCTGCCGCACCGCCGGCGGCGGCGACTGCGTCGGCTAGACCCCACCCAGGCGGTGCAGCGCGACGGCCGCGGCCGTCGCGACGTTGAGCGAGTCGACCCCGGGCCGCATCGGGATGCGGACCCGGTGGTCGGCGCGGTCGATGGTGCCGTCGCGCAGCCCCGGCCCCTCCGCCCCCACCAGCAACGCCGCCCGCTCGCCCCGCGCCACCTCCGCGACGGGGGTCGCGTCCGCGCGCGGCGTCAGCGCGTACGTCGCGAACTCGCGCGCCGCCAGCAGGTCCAGGCCGGCGGCGGTC
>DASTMB010000071.1 GCA_035714365.1 Mycobacteriales bacterium
CGGCCGTCAGCAGGCGCCGCAGGCGCCCGGCGAGCGGCAACGCCGCGAGCGCCGGGGCGCGGTACGCCTTGCTCAGGCTCTGCCGGGCCCGCCAGAGGAGCTGGTCGAACGCCGGCCGGGTCAGGCCGAACGCCGCCGCCGCCTCGTCCGGGGGCCGGTCCTCGAGGTAGCGCATCACCAGCGCGCGGCGCTGCCGGGCCGGCAGCTCGCGCAGCGCGCGGACGAGCGCGTCCCGCGTCACGACACGTTCCGCGTCGTCGGCGCCGGCCGGCTCGCCGACCGCGGCGACGTCGTCGACCGGGAGCTCGGCGGAGCGCTTCTGCGCGTCGTTGGCCATCAGGTGGAACGCGATCGTCCGCACCCACGGCCAGAACGCCCGGGAGGGGTCGTAGCAGGCGAGGCTGCGCAATGCGCGGACCAGCGCCTCCTGCGCGAGGTCCTCGGAGCGCGCGCGGTCGCGGGTGCGGGTGGTGAGCCAGTCGACGAGGTTCGGGTGGTGGCGCCGGTACAGCGCGGCGAACGCGTCGCGGTCCCCGGCGAGGTGCGCGCGGGCGAGCGTGCCGTCCTCGGTGTCGGGGCGAAAGGCGGTGCTGGTCATGGCTGCTGGGACCCCCGTGCTGTGTGGTGCGTGGAGGCACGGTGGCACATTCGGGCAGATCCGGCCATACCCGACACCGCAAAAATTGCGCCGCCGCACGGGTGAGACCTCACCCCGCGCGTAAGCGATCACTTCTCCCGCCGCTATTGCGGAGGGAAGGGGGACGCGATGACAACGGATCCGGTGTCGCTGGCGGCGCGGCGCGCGCGGCGGGCCGCGGCGGGAGCGCCGTCGGGCGACGTCGCCGCCCGGCTGGCCGCGCTGCTCGTCCGGGACCCCGCGGCGGTGCCCGCGGAGGTGGCGGCGATCGCCGCGGCCGCCGGCGCGCGGCAGGCGCTAGTGCTCGCGGCGGCGGACGGCGTGCTGCGGCCGGTGGCGGCGTTCCCACCCGGCGCGCCCGGCGCCGCGGCGGCCCCGGTGGTCGCGACGCGCGCGCTGCTCGACGGCGAGCTGGTGGCCTGGCCGGCGGCGTGGCCGGCGCTGGAGCCGGGCGCGACGCTCGTGCCGTTGCGGGCCGGCGGCGCGGCGCACGGGCTGCTCGCGGTCGACGGCCCGGCACCCGGCCCGGGGCTGGTCGAGGTGCTCGTGGCGTTCGCGGCGGCGGCGCTCGCGGCGACGGCGGCCGACGCCGAGCGCGCGCGGGCGGGTGCCGCGCTGGCGGCGCTGGCGACGGTGACGGCGGCGCTCGCGGCGGCGACGGACGCGGCCGGGGTCGCGGCCGCGCTCGCGGCGGCCGGGCTGGGGAGCGTGGCGGTCCGCGACCACGGCGTGGTGCTCGACGGCGCCCGCGGGGTGGCCGAGGCGGACCTGCCGGCGCCGCTGGCGGCGGCGTTCGACGGCTGGGCGGCCGACCCGCGGCCGGTCGCGCTCGCCGGCGGCGACACGGTCGGCTACCCGGTGCTCGCCCGCGGCGCCGTGCGCGGCGCGGTGCTCGTGCCGGCGCCGGTGCCGGAGGCGGCCGACGCGGCGGCACGCGCGCTGGCCGTCGCGGCGGGTGCCACCCTCGCCCGGATCGACCTGGAACGCCGCCTGCGCCGCCAGCGCACCCGCGTCGCGGTGCTGACCCGCCTGCACGCCGTCCTCGACGGCGCCACCGGCGCGACCGTCGTCGCGCGGCTCAACGACCTGCTCGCGCCGACCGGCGACGAGGTGGTCGCGCTGCGGCTGCGCGGGCGCCGCGCCGCGCCGGTGGAGGAGGGCGCGGTGGCGCTGCCGCTGCGTTCGGGGCGGCGGGTCGTCGGCGACCTGGTGGTCCGGCCGGTGCGGCGCGACGACGACGCCGTGGCGTTCCTGGAGGCGGTCGCGGCGGGCGTCGCCGAGCACGCCGCGCGCGCCGCCGCGCGGGAACGCCTCGAGGAGGCGGCCCGCGACCGCGCGGTCGCCGCCGAGCGCGACCGCATCGCCGCCGACCTGCACGACAGCGTCGGCCAGCTCTTCGTCGGCATCGGGCTGCTCGCGCGGCGCGCGGCCGACGAGCTGCCCGCCGACTCGCCGTGGGCGCAACGGTTCGCGCGGCTCACCGACATCAGCCGCGAGGGGAAGTGGGCGATCGACGACGCGGTGCGCGCGCTGGCGTTCGTCCCGGCCCGGCGCGGGCTGGTCGACTCGCTGCGCGCGCTGGCGCGCTCGGTCGGCGCCGACAGCGGCATCGACGTCGCGGTGCGCGCTGACGGGCGCGCGCGGCGGCTGCCCGCCGAGGCGGAGCAGGCGTTGTTCCGGGTCGCGCACCAGGCGCTCGCGAACGCCTGGCGGCACGCCCGCTGCACCGCCGTCGGCGTGGAGGTGGCGTACGAGCCGGGCGCGGTCCGGGTCCGGGTCCGCGACGACGGCGTCGGCCTCGGGCAGCGGCCGCCCGACACCTCCGCCGGCTTCGGCATGAGCACGATGCGGCGCGCGGTCGCGGGCGTCGGCGGCACGTTGCGGGTCGCCAACGAGGAGCCGCACGGCGTCCTGGTCGAGGCGCGCGTGCCGGTGGGCGCCCGGTGATCCGCGTCCTGGTGGTGGACGACCACCCGATCGTCCGCGAGGGCATCGTGGCGAGCCTCGGCGTGGAGCCGGACGTCACCGTCGTGGCGTCGTTGCGGACGGCGGAGGAGGCGCTCGACTCGCTGTCGCGGCTGCACCCCGACGTGCTGGTGCTCGACCACGGCCTGCCGGGCGCGTCCGGCGTCGACACCTGCCAGCACCTGCGCCGCCGTGCCGGCGGCCCGGCCGTCGTGCTGCTCACCGGGAGCCCCAACGCCGCCCTGCTGCGGCGGGCGTTGCAGGCGGGGGCGGTGGCGTTCGTCGCGAAGGACTCGGCGCCGTCGGTGCTGCGCGACGCGGTGCGCGCGGCGCACGCGGGGGAGCCGTACATCGACCCGTCGCTGGCGCGGGTCGTCATCGACCTGGCCGAACGCAGCACCGCCAAGCGCGGCCCGTACGGCCTGACCCGCGCCGAGCTCGAGGTCGTGGCGCTGCTGCCGAAGGGGCTGATGAACCGCGAGATCGCCACCGAGCTCGGCATCGCCGAGAACACCGTGAAGACCCACCTGCGCCACGCCCTGCGCAAGCTCGACGTCCGCGACCGCGCCCAGGCCGCCGCGATCGTGGTGAAAGAGGGCTGGGCCTGACGGGGGCGGGCCCAGGCCGGCCGGTGCGGATGGCGGGCATCCACCCGCACCGGTCACCCCCGCCGGGGGAGCGGTCCCCAAGGAGCCGCTCCTCCGGCGGGTTCCGCCCGCTACGCCGGGACGCAGACGAGCAGCCAGGCGGCGCCGGCCGGCGTGGCGACCTCGCGGTACTCGCACCGCATGTCGCCGGGCCAGTCCGTGCAGGCGACCGACACCGGGAACGGCGCCGGGTCGGCCCCCGCCTCGGCGACGCAGTACGGCGTGGCGCCGGCGGGCGCGGCGAGACCGGCGGTGGCGGCGAGGCCGCAGAGCAGCAGCAGGATCGAACGGCGCATGGGTTCCCTCCCCTTCGGCCGCCCACGGCGGGCGGCGACCCCGGGACAACGAACGGCCGCCGCTAGAGTCGCGGCCATGCAGCGCTGGCGCGGCCTGGACGCGGCGCCGCCGGGGTGGCGGCGTTCGGTGGTCACCATCGGCGTCTTCGACGGCGTCCACCGCGGCCACCAGGCGATCATCGGCGAGGCGGTGGCGCGGGCCCGCGCGGCGGGCGTGCCGGCGGTCGTGCTGACGTTCGACCCGCACCCGTCGGAGGTCGTGCGCCCCGGCTCGCACCCGAGCGTGCTGACCAGCCCGCGGTACAAGGCCGAGCTGGTCGAGGGCCTCGGCGCGGACGTGCTCTGCGTGCTGGAGTTCACGCCGGAGTTCAGCCGCCGCACGCCGGCCGAGTTCGCGCACCTGGTGCTCGTGGAGCACCTGCACGCGACGGCCGTCGTCGTCGGCGAGAACTTCCGCTTCGGCCACAAGGCGGCCGGCGACGTCGCCGAGCTCGCGCGGATCGGCGAGCGCTTCGGCTTCGCGGCCAGCGGCGTGCCGCTCGTGCGCGACGGCGACACGACGATCTCCTCGACATACGTCCGCGCCTGCGTCGACGGCGGCGACGTCGCCGCCGCGAGCCGGGCGCTCGGCCGCGAGCACCGGCTCGAGGGCGTCGTCGTCCGCGGCGACGCGCGCGGCCGCACCCTCGGCTACCCGACCGCCAACCTGCACACCGCGCCGTACGCCGCCGTCCCCGCCGACGGCGTCTACGCCGCCTGGCTGGTCCGCGGCGGCGAGCGCCTCCCGGCGGCGGTCAGCGTCGGCACCACCCCGACGTTCCAGGGCCGCGAACGCCGCGTCGAGGCGTTCGTCCTCGACTTCGACGGCGACCTCTACGGCGAGACGGTCGCGCTCGACTTCGTCGCGGCGTTGCGCGCCGCCGACACGATGACGTTCGAGTCGGTGGACGCGCTGGTGGCACAGATCGGACGCGACGTCGCGAACGTCCGCGAACTGCTCGCGCCGTAGGACCTAGGTCCCGAACCGGGTTCCCCCGTCCGGGCAGTGAGGCGGCGGGGGCGGGCGCCGACAACTCCCTGCACAGGCACACGAGGGAGGCGGACATGGCAACGGGGGAGCGGCGGATCCTGGTCGTCGACGACGACGCGGACGTACGGTCGATGGTCCGGCTGGTGCTGGAGACCGAGGGGTACGCGGTGGACGTGGCCGGCGACGGCTTCGCCGCGCTGCGCGCGGTCGAGAGCCTGGCACCGGACTGCGTCGTGCTCGACGTGATGATGCCCGGGCTGGACGGGCACGCCGTGCTGCACCGCATCCGCGGCGGCGCGCGGTCGTCGCTGCCGGTCGTGATGCTCACGGCGTCGGCCGACGACGACTGCGCGTGGCAGGCGTGGACGGAGGGCGTGGACTACTTCCTCGCCAAGCCGTTCGACGCCGACGAGCTGCTGCGCTACCTCGACTACCTGTTCCACGCGGGCTCGCGCGCCTCGTAGGGACGCGCCCGGCACGGCGCGGCTTCGTCCCCGGCGGCGGCTCTGTTACCCTGATCTCCAGCCGGATCCACTCCGGCGCGTTGCCGACTGCCCGGGTGACCACGACCTCGGGACAACGCCTGACCTACCCGAGGAGCCCCGTGCCGCTCGCCAGCGACGTGAAGCAGCAGATCATGGCCGAGTACGCGACCGTCGAGCGCGACACCGGCTCGCCCGAGGTCCAGGTGGCGATGCTGACGCGTCGCATCGCCGACCTCACCGAGCACCTCAAGACCCACAAGCACGACCACCACAGCCGTCGCGGGCTGCTGCTGCTCGTCGGCCGTCGCCGGCGCCTGCTCCAGTACCTCGCCAAGACCGACATCAACCGCTACCGCGCGCTCATCGAGCGTCTCGGCCTGCGGCGCTAGCACCACCCGCCGCCGCCCGGCCCGGGCGGCGGCGGCCACCCGAGCCGGGCCGACCACGCCGCGCACCACGCGGGCAGCCGGTCCTCGGTGGTGGGGTCCGGGACACGTCCCGGGCGCTTCGACTGAAGACCGGCCTCGCCGAACGGCCGCGACGCCTGGCTCCTCGCATCAGGAGGAGTACGTGGCGTCTCTCCAGCCACACAGCACCACCGCCGTCGTCGGCGACCGCACCCTGACCTTCTCGACCGGCCGGCTCGCCCGGCAGGCGGGCGGCTCCGTCACCGTCACGCTGGGCGACACCGTCGTCCTGTCCGCGACGACGGCGGCGAAGGCCCCGCGCGACCAGGTCGACTTCTTCCCCCTCACGGTCGACGTCGAGGAGCGGATGTACGCGGCCGGCAAGATCCCCGGTGGCTTCTTCCGCCGGGAGGGCAAGGCGTCCGAGGACGCCACGCTCACCTGCCGCCTCACCGACCGCCCGCTGCGCCCCTGCTTCCCGAAGGGGTTCCGCAACGAGGTCCACGTCGTCATGACGATCCTGTCCATCGACGACGCCAACCCGTACGACGTGGTGGCCATCAACGCCGCGGCCGCGTCGACGCTGCTCGCCGGCCTGCCGTTCACCGGCCCGGTCGGCGCCACCCGCGTGTCGCACGTCGACGGCCGGTGGGTGGCGTTCCCGACGTGGGAGGAGGGCGAGCGGGCGACGTTCGACATGGTCGTCGCGGGCCGCCTCCTCGAGGACGGCGACGTCGCGATCATGATGGTCGAGGCCGAGGCCACGACCGCCACCGTCGAGCTCGTCGCGGGCGGCGCACAGAAGCCGACCGAGGAGGTCGTCGCCGAGGGCCTGGAGTTCGCGAAGGGCGCCATCAAGGCGTGCTGCGAGGCGCAGACCGAGCTGGCCCGCCTGGCCGCGAAGCCGACCGCCGAGTACCCGGTGTTCGCCGAGTACGGCGACGACGTCCTCGCCGCGGTCCGCGGCGCGGTCGAGTCGGAGCTGGCGTCCGCGCTGACCATCAAGGGGAAGCAGGAGCGCGAGACCGAGGTCGAGCGCGTCAAGGACCTCGCGAAGGAGAAGCTCGCGGCCGAGTTCGAGGGCCGCGAGAAGGAGGTCACGGCGGCGTACCGCTCGCTGACGAAGACGCTGGTCCGCCGGCGCATCGTCACCGAGAAGACCCGCATCGACGGCCGCGGCCTCACCGATATCCGCGAGCTGCACGCCGACGTCGACGTGCTGCCCCGCGTGCACGGCTCGGCGCTGTTCGAGCGCGGCGAGACGCAGATCCTCAACGTCGCCACGCTGGCGATGCTCCGCATGGAGCAGATGATCGACACGCTCTCGCCGGAGAACCGCAAGCGGTACATGCACCACTACAACTTCCCGCCGTACTCGACCGGCGAGACCGGCTTCATGCGGGGCCCGAAGCGCCGCGAGATCGGCCACGGCGCGCTCGCCGAGCGCGCCCTGCTGCCGGTGCTGCCGACGAAGGAGGAGTTCCCGTACGCCATCCGTACGGTCTCCGAGGCGCTCGGCTCCAACGGCTCCACGTCGATGGGCTCGGTCTGCGCGAGCACGCTGTCGCTGCTCGCGGCGGGCGTGCCGCTCAAGGCGCCGGTCGCCGGCATCGCGATGGGCCTCGTCTACGAGAACGGCGAGTACGGCGTGCTCACCGACATCCTCGGCGCCGAGGACGCGTACGGCGACATGGACTTCAAGGTCGCCGGCACCCGTGACTACGTCACCGCGCTGCAGCTCGACACCAAGCTCGACGGCATCCCGAGCGACGTGCTCGGCGGGGCGTTGCAGCAGGCGCGCGAGGCGCGGCTGCAGATCCTCGACGTGATGGCCGAGGCGATCGACGGGCCGGCCGAGATGAGCCCGTTCGCGCCGCGGATCATCACGGAGAAGATCCCGGTCGACAAGATCGGCGAGGTGATCGGGCCGAAGGGCAAGGTCATCAACCAGATCCAGGCCGACACGGGCGCCGAGCTGACGATCGAGGACGACGGCACGATCTACATCGGCGCGACCGACGGCATCAAGGCCGAGGCGGCGCTGACGGCGATCCGCCAGATCGTCTCGCCGCAGATGCCGCAGGTCGGCGAGCGGTTCCTCGGCACGGTCGTCAAGACCACGGCGTTCGGCGCGTTCGTCTCGCTGACGCCCGGCAAGGACGGCCTGATCCACATCTCCAAGCTCGGCAAGGGGAAGCGGCTCGCCAAGGTCGAGGACGCCGTCAACGTCGGCGACAAGCTCCAGGTCGAGATCCTCGAGATCGACCAGCGCGGCAAGATCTCGCTCGGGCTCGTCGACGCCTCGGCCCCGGCCGAGGGCGGCGCCGAGGCTCCGGCCGAGGCCGCGGCCACGCCGGCCGAGTAGTGGCCCGTACGCTCGTCCGCCAGGGCTCGGACGGTACGACGATCCGTCGTACCGTCCTGCCCGGCGGCCTGCGCGTCGTCACCGAGTCGATGCCGACCGTGCGGTCGGTGGCGTTCGGGATCTGGGTGGGGGTCGGCTCGCGCGACGAGTCGCCAGGCCTGGCCGGAGCGTCGCACTTCCTCGAGCACCTGCTGTTCAAGGGGACGAAGCGGCGCTCCGCGCTCGACATCGCGGCGGTGATGGACGCGGTCGGCGGCGAGATGAACGCGTTCACCGCCAAGGAGTACACGTGCTACTACGCGCGTGTCCTCGACAGCGACCTGCCGCTCGCGGTGGACGTGGTGAGCGACATGGTGACGTCGTCGCTCATCGCCACCGACGACGTGGAGAGCGAGCGCGGCGTCATCCTCGAAGAGATCGCCATGCACGACGACGCGCCGGACGACATCGTCCACGACGCGTTCGCCAAGGCGATCTTCGGCGACCACCCGCTCGGCCGCCCGGTGCTCGGCACCGTCGACTCGATCACCGGCGTCTCCCGCGGGTCGATCAACGGCTACTACCGGCGGCGCTACCAGCCGCGGAACATGGTCGTCGCGGTCGCCGGCAACGTCGACCACGCCCGCGTGGTGCGCCTGGTGCGCAAGGCGTTCGCCGGGTTCCTCGACGGCGACGTCGACCCGGCCGCGCCGCGCGCCGGGTCGTCGGCGCCGCGGGTGCTCGGCGGCGTGCAGGTCACCCGCCGGCCGACCGAGCAGGCCAACCTCGTGCTCGGCACCGGCGGGCTGGCCCGCACCGACGAGCGCCGGTTCGCCCTCGGCGTGCTCAACAACGCGCTCGGCGGCGGCATGTCGTCGCGGCTGTTCCAGGAGGTGCGGGAGCGCCGCGGCCTCGCCTACTCGGTCTACAGCTACCACTCGCAGTACGCCGACACCGGCCTGTTCGGCGTCTACGCCGGCTGCGCCCCGGCGCGGGTCACCGAGGTGCTCTCGCTCTGCCGCGAGCAGCTCGACGAGGTCGCCGCCAAGGGCATCACCGCCGAGGAGGTGGCCCGCGGCAAGGGCCAGCTCAAGGGCTCGCTCGTGCTCGGCCTGGAGGACACCGGCTCGCGCATGTCGCGGATCGGGAAGGGCGAGCTGGTCTACGGCGAGCAGCTCACCGTGGACGAGGTGATCGCGCGGATCGACGCGGTGACGCCGGACGACGTGCGGGCGGTCGCGGCCGACGTGCTGGCGCCGGCGTCGCTCGGGCTCGCGGTGATCGGGCCGTTCGACGACGTGGACTTCTCGGCGGCGGTGGCGTAGGTGCGCGTCGCGGTGCTCGGCGCGAGCGGTCGCATGGGCACCGTCACCTGTGCCGCCATCCGGGACGCGGACGACCTCGAGCTGGTCGACCTCGGCGACGCCGAGGTCGCGGTTGACTTCACGCACCCCGACGTGGTGATGGACAACGTCCGCACCTGCGTCGAACGCGGCGTGCACGCCGTCGTCGGCACCACCGGCTTCGACGACGAGCGCCTCGCCACGCTGCGGTCCTGGCTCGCCGCCGCGCCGGGCGTCGGCGTCGTCGTCGCCCCGAACTTCGGCCTCGGCGCCGTGCTGATGATGCGCTTCGCCGAGCAGGCGGCCGCCCACTTCGACTCGGTCGAGATCGTCGAGCTGCACCACCCCGGCAAGGCCGACGCGCCGTCCGGCACCGCCCGCGCCACCGCCGCCCGCGTCGCGGCCGCGCGCGCGGCGGCCGGTGCCGCCCCCGCCCCCGACGCCACGTCGGCGGCGCTGCCCGGCGCGCGCGGCGCCTCCGTCGACGGCATCCCGGTCCACTCGGTCCGCGTCGCCGGCCTGGTCGCGCACCAGGAGGTGCTGCTCGGCAGCGCGGGGGAGACGCTGACCATCCGGCACGGCTCCACCGACCGGGTGTCGTTCATGCCGGGGGTGCTGCTCGCGGTGCGCGCGGTGCCGTCGCGGCCGGGCCTCACGCTGGGGCTCGACGCGCTGCTGTGAGGGTGTTCACCGCGCGGCGCACCACGCTGCTGCTCGTCGCGGCGCTCGCGTACTACACGTTCGTCATCGGCGGCCGCGGCCTGGTGCTGCTGCGCGACGAGCGGCCGGCGTTCCGCGGGCTCGGCGCCGGCCTGCTGCTGCTCGACGCCGTCGGCGTGGCGCTGGTGGCGGCGGAGGTGCGCTTCGGCGCCCGCTCGCAACGCCTCGCCCGCCTGCGCGGCGACACCGCCGCCCCGGCGCGGACCCTGGCCGACGCGGACGCGGCGTTCGACGTGGCGAAGGCGGCGGTGGAGGCGGCGCCGGAGGACTGGCGCGCCTGGTACGACCTCGCGGTCGCCTACGGCGACGCGCGCGACACCCGCCGCGGCCGGGCCGCGATGCGCCGGGCGATCGCGCTGGAACGCGCCGGCGCCTGACCCGGCCTGGCCGGTCGTGCCTGCGCACATCGCCGCACCGGGGCGCGTCAGTGGGCGGGGACGCACTCCACGCCGACCGGCGGCTCCGGGAGGGAGGCGCAGTCCACCACGTCCTGGTCGACCGTCAGGTCGCCGAGGTGCGCCGGGTTGTCGGGGATCGTCACGACGAGGTCGTTGCCGCGGGGCAGCTTGCCGCCGCAGGCGACGACGTCGCGGCAGCCGGGGCGGGACGGGCCACCGCCCCCGTCGGCGGGCGGGACGGGCCGGTCGGCAAGCGTGGCGCGGGGCGCGCCCGCGGTGGCGGCGCGGACGGTCGCCGGCGCGGCGGGCGGGGCGGCCGGAACGGCCGGAGCGTGCGGGCGGACCGCGTCGACCGGCTCGGCGCCGAGCGGCGGCGCGGCGGCCGGCCGGGGCGTGGCGAGCGACGGCGTGCGGGTGGGGGTGCCGGTCGCGACGACGACCGCCGCGGCGGCGGTGCCGGCGGCGACCGCGAGGGCGGCGACCCGCAGGTCGCCCAGGCGGCGGCGGGCGGGGGCGTAGCGGCCGCGCAGCATCTCGCGCTGCTCCGGCGGGAGCGCGGCGAGGGCGCGCTGGGCGGCGTCGAGGCGGTCGGGGGTCACGGCGGCGTCGGCGGCCTCGGCCCAGGCGTCCGGCGCGGCGGCCCGGTGGCGGGCGGCGACGCGGCACCAGGCGTACGCGGCGGCGGCCGAGGGGAACGTCCGCGCGCCCGCGGCCGCGAGCACGTCGCGGGCGACCGCGGCGGCGGCGTCGGCGGGCAGGCCGAGCTCGCCGGTCACGTCGTGGACCAGCCGCCGGGCGTGCGGCACCGCGAACCCCGCCACGCCGCTCACCTCCCCGGAGAACACCCCGTACCTCGTCAACGCGCGAACGCGCCGGGGGTTGCGGCCCCGGCGCTCTTTCGTTCGTACCGCACCTCGGCGACGACGTCACCCCCCACGTCGACCCGCCGGGCGCTGCCGTCCCACGACCAGCCGCGGGCCTCGTAGAACGCGCGCCCCGCGGCGTTCGCGGTGAGGACCCAGAGCAGGAACGTGTCACACCCGCGGTCCACCATGCCGGAGACGGCCGCGTCGAGCAACGCGGCGCCGGTGCCGCGGCGCTGCGCGGAAGGGAGCACGTAGATGGCGTACACCTCGCCCGCGCGGGCGTTCGCGTCCGCGTCCCGGGCCCCGCCCGCGCACACGAAGCCGCGGACGTCGCCGCCGACCGTGGCGACGTGCGTGCCGACGTCGGGCCGCGCGAGCAGGGTCGCCCAGCGCGCCGCGCCGGCCGGGACGGAGAGCGAGTCGAGGACGGCGCTCGCCATCAGCCCGGCGTAGGCGTCGCGCCAGGTCTGCACCTGCACGCGCGCGATGGCGGCCGCGTCGTCGCCGGTCGCGGGCCGGACCTCCACAGGGGCCTCCACGGGGTCAACAGCGTAGGACAGCCACAAGATGTTGTGTCGTTACGGGCGTTCGGCCCGACGCGCACTAGCATCGCCAGGCATGCTGACCGAGGAGAAGGCCACCCCGATGGACGTCGAGGACGAGCTGCGGCTGGAGCCGTCGTGGCGCGGCGACATGACGGTGGAGCTGGTGAAGTCCAGCGCCACCGACAACGACGTCGTCTGGGCCGCGCGCGTGTCGACGGCGGGCGAGCAGTCCCTCGAGGCGCGGGACGAGGACCCCGCGCGCTCGGCCGGGCTGATCAACTACCTGATGCGCGAGCGCCACGGCAGCCCCTTCGAGCACAACTCCATGACGTTCCTGATCTCCGCGCCGATCTTCGTGTTCCGCGAGTTCCACCGGCACCGGATCGGGTGGTCCTACAACGAGTCGAGCGGGCGGTACCGCGAGCTCGAGCCGGTGTTCTACGTCCCCGGGCCGGACCGGCACCTCGTGCAGGAGGGGAAGACGGGCCACTACGTCTTCGTCCCCGGCACGGCGGAGCAGCACGACGTCGTGACGGAGCAGACCAAGGCGGCCTGCCGGACGGCGTACGCGGCGTACCAGGAGATGCTCCGCGCGGGCGTCGCGCGCGAGGTGGCGCGCGGCGTGCTGCCGGTGGCGACGTACTCCTCGATGTACGCGACGTGCAACGCCCGGTCGCTGATGGCGTTCCTCAGCCTGCGCACCAAGCGGGAGGACGCGCGGTTCCCGTCGTACCCGCAGCGGGAGATCGAGCTGGTCGGCGAGGCGATGGAGGCGCACTGGGCGCGGCTGATGCCGATCACGCACGCGGCGTTCGACCGCAACGGCCGGGTCAGCCCCTGACCCCGGGCGACGCGGCGGAGCCGCGCGCCGGGGAGCCGGGCGCGGGCGCCGGCGGGGCGCCCGCCGGCGCGCTGGCGTCCGGGGAGGCGCCGGCCGGGGAGCCGGCGTCCGGGGAGGCGCCGGCCGGGGAGCCGCTGGCGGGCGGCGGGCGGACCGACGTGCGCCGCAGCGGCGACGTCGTGCTGCGCCCGGCGCGGCCGTGGTCGCGGGCGGTGGTGGCGTTGCTGCGGCACCTCGAAGAGGTCGGGTATGCGGGCGCGCCGCGGGTCGTGGGCGACGGGTTCGCCGCCGATGGCCGCGAGGCGCTGGCCTGGGTGCCCGGCACCACCGACCACGCCGGCGTCTGGTCACCCGAGGGCGGCGCGGCGCTCGGCGCGCTGCTGCGCGGGCTGCACGACGCGACGGCGACGTTCGTGCCGCCGCCGGACGCGGTGTGGCGGCCGTTCGCAGGGCGGTCGCTGCCGGGCTCGGCGCCGGTGGTCGGGCACGGCGACACCGCGCCGTGGAACGTCGTCGCGCGCGGCGGCGTGCCGGTGGCGTTCGTGGACTGGGAGACGGCCGGGCCGTTCGACGCGCTGTGGGAGCTGGCGCACACCGCCTGGCTGAACGCCTACCTCCACGACGACGACGTCGCCGAGCGCGACGGGCTGCCGGACGTCGCGACGCGCGGCGCCGTGCTGCGCGCGATCGCCGACGGGTACGGCCTGCCGCGCGCCGACCGCGCGACGCTGGTCGAGCGGATGGTCGAGTACGCCGTCCACTCGGCGCGCGAGGACGCCGTGGAGGGGCTGGCCGCCGGTGCCGTCTGGCGGGTGCGCAGCGCGGCCTGGATGCTGCGGCACCGGGCGGCGTTGCTGCGGGCGGTGGGCGCGTGAGCGGCGTGCAGGGGGAACGGTTCGCGGCACAGCTGCTCACCGGCGAGCCCGCGACCGACCCGGTCGCCGTCGCCGAACGCGTGCTCGCCGTCCAGGGGCAGGACCCGCGCGGGTTCCGCCTCGCGGTGCGGGCGCGGACGCGGGGGCTCACCGCGCGCGACGTCGACGCGGCGCTGGACGCCGGCACGCTCGTCGTCTCCTGGCTCAACCGCGGCACGCTGCACCTCGTTCGCGCCGCCGACTACTGGCGGCTGTTCGCGCTCACCACGCCGCAGATCCACACCGCGGTGCACCGCCGGCTCGCGCAGGAGGGCGTCACCGACCCGGACCGCGCCGTCGCCGCCGTCGCACGCGCCGTCGCGGGCGGCCCGCGCACCCGCGCCGAGCTGGCCGAGGCGGTGGCAAGCGCCGGGGTGCGCACGGAGGGGCAGGCGCTGATCCAGGTGCTCGCGCTGGCGGCGTTGCGCGGGGTGGTCGTCCGCGGGCCGGTGCGCGGGAAGCAGCACGCCTACGTGCCCGCCCGCGACTGGCTCGGCGCGCCCCCGCCGACGCCGGACCGCGACGCGGACCTGGCCTGGCTGGCCCGCCGGTACCTCGCGGGCCACGGCCCCGCCTCCGACCGCGACCTCGCCAAGTGGGCCGGGCTGCCGCTGCGCGACGCCCGCCGCGCCCTCGCCGCGGTCGCCGATGACCTCGCCGCCCGCGCCGACGGTCTCGCCGCGCTCCGCGACGCCGCCCGGCCGGCGGGGGTGCCGCCGCCGCGGCTGCTCGGCTCGTTCGACCCGGTGCTGCACGGCTGGGCGTCGCGCGAGCCGGTGCTGGGGGAGCACGACGGGGCGGTGGTGGGCGGCGGGATGTTCCGGCCGTTCGCGCTGGTGCGCGGGCGCGGCGTCGCGACCTGGCGGTACGACCGCGGCACGGTGAGCGTCGAGCCGTTCGCCGCCTTGTCCGCGCGCGACCGCGCGGCGCTGGACCGCGACGCCGAGGACGTGCGCCGCTACCTCGGCTGAGCGATCTCCACCTCGCCGCGCGCCGTCGCCACCGCGACCGCGACCAGCCCCGGCGGCCCGTCCACGAACCGCAACGGCAGGTCGTGCGGCCCCAGCCACTCCGCGTACTCCTCCGGCGAGCCCGCGACGTTGATCCGCGTGACCTCGCCCGGCGCCGACTCGTGGCCGGCGAGCGCGTACCCCTCGTGCCAGCGGCCGACCCGCGCGTCCTCGTCCCCGCCGTACGCGATGAAGAACGGCAGGTGGTCCGGCCCGCTCGCGCTCGCCCAGCCGAGCGTGCCGCGCTCGGCCTCCGTCGCCCCCTGGAACACCTTGAGACCGAGCCGCCGCGCGACCGCCTCCAGGTCCGCGACGCGGACGCACCAGGCGATCGGCCCGCCGCCGGCGTCGCGCAGCGCGAGCACCCGCTGCCCCAGCGGCGTCGACGCCGCCACGTCCTCGTCCTCGACGTCGAGCAGCTCCAGGTACGACGGCGGCGCCAGCGGCACCGGCCACGACCGGGCGCCGAGGTGCGGCAGGTAGCCGTTGCGGCGGGTGCCGATGCCGTGCCGCTCCCGCCAGGCGGCCGCGGTGGCCGCCGCGTCGGGCGTGATGAACGTCGCGTGGTCGAAGGCGAGCACGCGCGCGACGCTACGCCGCTGCCAGGATGCGGGCATGGTCACCGTCGGCGTCGTCAGCCCCGGCGCGATGGGCGGCGCGCTCGGCCGCGGCTGGGCCGAGGCGGGCGCGCGCGTCGTCGCCACCCTCGCCGGGCGGTCGGAACGCACGCGTTCCCTCGCGCACGGGGTCGAGCTGCTCCCCGACCTCGACGCCGTCGTCGCGGCCGCCGACGTCGTCGTCAGCGTCGTCCCCCCGGGCGCGGCCACCGCCGTCGCGCGCGACGTCGCCGCCGCCGCGCAGCGCACCGGCGGCACGCCGCTCGTCGCCGACCTCAACGCCGTGGCGCCCGCGACGATGGCCGCCGTCGCCGCCGCGCTCGCGCCGTTGGACGTGGTCGACGGCTCCATCTCCGGCGGCCCGCCGGACACCGGCAGCACCCGGGTCTACCTGTCCGGCCCGCGCGCCGCCGAGGTCGTCGCTCTCGGCCACCCGCGCCTCGACGTCCGCGTCCTCGGCGACACCGTCGGCATGGCGAGTGCGGTCAAGATGAGCACCGCGAGCGTCTACAAGGGGTTCGCCGGGCTGCTCGTGCAGGCCCTCGTCGCCGCCGACGTCAACGGCGTCCGCGACACCGTGCTCGACGACCTGGCGCGGGAGTTCCCGGACGTCGTCCGCGAGGCCGCGCCGTGGCTGGCGAGCGGCGCCAGCAAGGCGCACCGCTACGTCGCCGAGATGCGCGAGATCGCCGCCACCCAGGCGGCGGCCGGGCTGCCGGGGGAGCTGTTCGAGGCGATGGCGCTGGTGTGGGAGCGGGTCGCCGCCACGCCGCTCGGCGCCGGCACGCCCGAGGAGGCGCGCGCCGAGCGCGACGTCGCCGACGTGCTGCGGCGGCTGCGTTAGACGACCGGCGTCAGCAGCGTCGCCGTCGCCAGGCCCACCGTGCGCGCCAGCGTGTCCTCGAACGCC
>DASTMB010000072.1 GCA_035714365.1 Mycobacteriales bacterium
GCCGCGGCCGCGGGCGCCGCCGAGGCCCGCGCCACCGCCGAGGCGGAGGCCCGCGCCGCCCGCGCCGAGCTGGACCGCCGCGAGGAGCGGGTCAACGAGCGGGAGCACCGCTTCGCCGAGCGCGAGGAACGCCTCGACGCCGAGCAGCGCCGCATCGAGCAGCGCGAGCGCGAGCTGGCCGAGGCCGAGGCCGACGTCGCCCGCCGCCGCGCCGAGCTGAAGGACGTGGAGGAGGAGCGCCGCCTCGTCCTGGAACGCACCGCCGGCCTCACCGCGGAGCAGGCGCGGGCCGAGCTGGTCGCCGGGATCGAGAACCAGGCGAAGCGCGACGCGGTGACGATCGTCCGCGACATCGAGAAGCAGGCCCAGGAGACCGGCGAGGAACGCGCCCGCAAGATCGTGACGCTGGCGATCCAGCGGGTCGCCATGGACCAGACGGCGGAGAGCGTCGTCAGCGTGCTGCACCTGCCGAGCGACGACATGAAGGGCCGGATCATCGGCCGCGAGGGCCGCAACATCCGCGCCTACGAGTCGATCACCGGCGTCAACCTGATCATCGACGACACCCCCGAGGCGGTGCTGCTCTCCTGCTTCGACCCGGTGCGCCGGGAGATCGGCCGGCTCACCCTGGACAAGCTGGTCCTCGACGGGCGGATCCACCCGCAGCGGATCGAGGAGATGTACGAACGCTCCAAGGCCGAGGTGGAGCAGCTCGTCGTGCGGGCCGGCGAGGACGCGCTCTACGAGGTCGGCATCACCGAGATGCACCCGGAGATCGTGACGCTGCTCGGCCGGCTGCGGTACCGCACCTCGTACGGCCAGAACGTCCTGCGCCACCTGGTCGAGGCCGCGCACATCGCCGGCGTCATGGCCGCCGAGCTCAGGCTCGACGTCCCGCTGGTGAAGCGCTGCACGGTCCTGCACGACCTCGGCAAGGCGCTGACGCACGAGGTGGAGGGCAGCCACGCGCTGATCGGCGCGGAGATCGCCCGCCGCTACGGCGAGAGCGAGGACGTCGCGCACGCGATCGAGGCGCACCACGGCGAGGTCGAGCAGCGGACGGTCGAGGCGGTGCTGACGCAGTCGGCCGACGCGATCTCCGGCGGCCGCCCGGGCGCGCGCCGCGAGTCGCTGGAGTCGTACGTGAAGCGGCTGGAACGCCTGGAGGAGATCGCGACCGCGAAGCCCGGCGTGGAGAAGGTGTTCGCGATGCAGGCGGGGCGCGAGATCCGCGTCATGGTGCTGCCGGACCAGGTCGACGACATCCAGGCGCAGGTCATCGCGCGCGACATCGCCAAGCAGGTCGAGGAGGAGCTGACCTACCCCGGCCAGATCCGCGTGACGGTCGTGAGAGAGTCTCGCGCGACGGAGTACGCCAAGTAGCGCGTACCGCGCGGGAGGGGAGACACCGATGCCGGAGCTCACCGGGTACTCGCACGTCGGGCTCAGCGTCACCGACGTCGACCGCAGCGCGCAGTGGTACGTCGACGTCCTCGGGTTCGTCATGGTCATGCCGACCGACGGCGAGGGGTTCCAGCGGCGGCTGCTCGCGCACCCGGCCAGCGGCCAGTTCCTCGGCATCACGCGCCACGACGCGAGCACCGGCACGGCGTTCAGCGAGCACGTGGCCGGCCTCGACCACCTCGCGTTCGGGGTCGCGGACCGCGACGAGCTGGTGGCGTGGGAGCGGCACCTCGCCGGCAAGGGCGTGCGGTACTCGCCGATCCAGGACACGTTCTACGGCTCGGTGTTGTCGTTCCGCGACCCGGACGACATCCAGCTCGAGCTGTTCGTGCGCGCGGCCGCCCCGCAGGCCTGAGTACCCTCCCCGCATGACCCCTGCACAGCTCTACGCCGACGTCCGCGTCCGCATGACCGACCTCGTCCGCGACCTGCCGGACGACCGCGCCGCCACCACCGTGCCCGGCTGCCCGACGTGGACCGTCCACGACCTCGTCGCGCACTGCGCCGGGCTGGTCACCGACGTCCTCGAGGGCCGGTTCGACGGCGCCGGCGAGGACCACTGGACCGCGGCGCAGGTCGCGGCGCGCAAGGACGTGCCGATTCCCGACCTGCTGACCGAGTGGTCGGAGGGCGCGGCGACGTTCGAGCCGCGGCTGGACGAGTTCCCGAAGGCGATCTGGAAGACCGTCGTGGTCGACCTGGTCACCCACGAGCACGACCTGCGCGGCGCGCTCGGCACGCCCGGCGCCCGCGACACGGAGGCGGTCGCGCTGGCGACCAAGTCGTACGCCGTCGGCCTGGCCAAGACGATCGAGGCGCAGGGGCTGCCGGGGCTGCGGTTGGAGGCCCCCGACTGGACGTTCGACGCCGGCCCGGAGCCGGCGACGACCGTGCGGGTGAAGGAGTCGTTCGAGCTGTTCCGGGCGCTGTCCGGCCGACGCGGCCGGGCGCAGGTGCTGGCCTACGACTGGTCGGGCGACCCGGCGCCGTACCTGCCGGTGCTGAACCGGTTCGGCGCGCTGCCGGAGACCGACGTCGTCGAGTGAACGCCCCGCTCGACCGGCGCGCGCTGCTGTCCGTCGCGGCGGTCGTGGTGGCGGTCCTGGTGTACCGGCTGGCGTTCCCGGACCGGTCCGACTACGCCGGGCACTTCGTGGCGGGCGCGGGCGGGACGCTGCTGCTCGTCGCCGGTGCGGTGCTGACCGGGCGGCCGTGGCTGGTCGCCGCGGCGGCGGGCGTCGCGGTGCTGCTCGGCGTCGGCACCGAGGCGACGGTGTTCCGGCTCGCGGAGTTCGACCCGGTCGACCTGGCCAACCAGAGCCTCGGCGGGCTGCTCGCCGCCGCCGGCTTCGTCGGCGCGACCGGCTGGCGGACGGCCACGCTCGGGGCCGTGGTGGCGTTCGGGTTCCTGGTCGCGGGGTTCGGCCTTGCGTTCGCGTGACGCGGCGGCGGCGGCCGTCGCGGCGGCGGCACTGGCGTTCGCGCTGCTCGCCGGGTGGGCGACGTTCGCCCGCTCCGGCATCCCGCGCACCTGGCACGGCACGGTGACGCTGGTCGAGGCTCGGCACGAGAAGCACCCCGGCGTGGACGACGCGTGGTTCGTAGCCGTGGACGGGCACGAGGCCCACGTCGACCTGCTGACCGCGTCGTACCTGCGGCGCGGCGACCGGGTCGACCACGACGCCTGGTCCCGCGACCTCGTCGTGAACGGCGCGCACCACCGCCTCGTCGTCTCCCGCGACGCGCGCCGGATGATGGTGCTGGCGCCGGCGATCGCCTGCGTCGCCGGGTTCCTCGCCGGGTGGCGCCGCTACCCTGGTGCGTCGTGAGCGCGCGCACGTACCAGGTCGTCACGTACGGCTGCCAGATGAACGAGCACGACTCCGAGCGGCTGTCCGGCCTGCTGGAGGAGTCGGGCTACGTCCGCGCGCCCGAGGGCAGCCAGGCCGACGTCGTGGTGTTCAACACCTGCGCCGTCCGCGAGAACGCCGACAACCGCCTCTACGGCAACCTCGGCCACCTGCTGCCGGTCAAGAAGGCGCACCCCGGTATGCAGATCGCCGTCGGCGGCTGCCTCGCGCAGAAGGACCGCGGCACCATCGTGCGGAAGGCGCCGTGGGTCGACGTCGTCTTCGGCACGCACAACATCGGCTCGCTGCCCGCCCTGCTCGACCGCGCCCGCCACAACGAGGCCGCGCAGGTCGAGATCGTGGAGGCGCTGGAGACGTTCCCGTCGACGCTGCCCGCCCGCCGCGAGTCGCCGTACGCCGGCTGGGTGTCGATCTCGGTGGGCTGCAACAACACCTGCACGTTCTGCATCGTCCCGTCGCTGCGCGGCAAGGAGCGCAACCGCCCGGCCGCCGACATCCTCGCCGAGGTGCGCGCGCTCGTCGCCGAGGGCGTGATCGAGGTCACCCTGCTCGGCCAGAACGTCAACTCCTACGGCTCCGACCTCGGCGACAGGAGCGCGTTCGCGCGCCTGCTGCGCGCCTGCGGCGAGATCGAGGGGCTGGAGCGGGTGCGGTTCACCAGCCCGCACCCGAAGGACTTCACCGACGACGTCATCGCGGCGATGGCCGAGACGCCGAACGTCATGCCGCACCTGCACATGCCGTTGCAGTCCGGGTCGGACGACGTCCTGCGACGGATGCAACGGTCGTACCGGCAGGAACGCTTCCTCGGCATCGTGGAGCGCGTCCGCGCGGCGATCCCGGACGCCGCGATCACCACCGACGTCATCGTCGGCTTCCCGGGCGAGACCGAGGCGGACTTCGAGCAGACGCTGCACGTCGTGCGGGAGGCGCGGTTCTCCTCGGCGTTCACCTTCCAGTACTCCCCGCGCCCCGGCACGCCCGCCGCGACGATGGACGCGCAGGTGCCGAAGGCGGTCGTGCAGGAACGCTACGAGCGGCTGGTCGCGCTCCAGGACGACGTCGCGTGGCAGGAGAACAAGCGGCTGGTCGGCAGCCGCGCCGAGCTGCTCGTCGCCGTGGGGGAGGGGCGCAAGGACGCGGGCACCGGACGGATGACCGGGCGGGCGCGCGACAACCGGCTGGTCCACTTCCTCGGCTCGCCCGCCGAGCACCGCCCCGGCGACCTGGTCGACGTGACCGTCACCTACGCCGCGCCGCACCACCTGCTCGCCGAGGGGCCGGTGCTCGCGCACCGCCGCACCCGGGCGGGCGACGCGTGGGCCGCGTCGGTCGCGCCGCGCCCGGCCGGCGTACCGCTCGGCATGCCGACGATCGGCGCCCCGGCCTAGCGGGTCAGCATCGGGGGAGTCCGCGCGGCGGGGTGTCGCCGGAGGTCTTCGGCAGGTCCGTGTAGATGTCCGACACGAACGTCCCGTCCGCCAGCCGGTCCCACACCGACGATGACGTCTGCCGGTCGTGGTACGGCGTGTCCGTGACGAGGCGGCCGTGCCGCTCCTGGCAGACGACCTCAATCAGGTCGCCCTCGTGCGGGCCGTCCATCCGGCCAACGTTCGTGAACGCGCTCGGGTAGCGGGACACGCCGATGAGCGCCTGCCGGGCGTCGTCCCACGTGTCGCGCACGTGCGCCTGGACGCCGCGACTCCCTCCGTCGCCACCGTTGTCGTCACGGTTCACGTAGAGCGTCACGGCTGCCGTGATGAGCGCGGCCACGACGACGCCGATCACGCCGATCCACGCCGCCCGCGTCGTCGCGTCCCCCGTCCCCATGCCGTTGTTCTCACCACCGGGACGCGGATGAACCGCCTAACGCCCGGTGGCCTCCGCCTGGGCAAGCCACTGGCGCTTGGTGGCCGCCTCGGCCTCGGCGGCGGCCGCGGCCTTCTCGTCGCCGGCCGCGCGGGCGCGGGCGGCGCGCTTGTCGAGCTGCTCCAGCGACTCGCGCAGCCGGACCACGAACGGGTTCTCCGACGGGCGGCGTTCGGCGTCGCGGCGGGACTCGCCGGCGTCGCGGACGCGGCGTTCGACGGCGGCCAGCCGCGCGTCCAGCCGGGCCTCCGCGTCGCGCGGGACCCGCCCGGCCTTCTCCCACTTCTCCACGATCGCCGCGAGGCGGTTGCGCGCGCCGGCCAGGTCGCGTTCCGGCTCCAGCGACTCGGCCTCGGCGAGCAGCGCCTCCCGCGCGGCGACCGCCGACGCGGACTCGGCGTCGCGCGCCGCGAAGTGCTCGGCCCGGCGCCCGAAGAACGCGTCCTGCGCGGCCTTGAACCGCGCCCACAGCTCGTCGTCCACGCCGCGCGCGGCGCGGCCGGCGGACTTCCACGACGCCATGAGCTCCTTGTAGCGGTTGGCGGTGGCGGTCCACTCGGTGGAGTCGGTGAGGCGTTCGGCCTCGCGGATCAGCGCCTCCTTGCGCTCCCGCGACTGCTCGCGCTGCGTCTCCAGCGCCGCGAAGTGCGCCTCGCGCCGCTTGTCGAACGCCCGCCGTGCCCCCGCGATGCGCTGCCACTGCTCGGTCTCAGCGGGCTTCGCCGACTTCGGGCCGGCGGGCAGCGCCTTCCACTCCTCGACGATGGCGCGGAGCCGGTCGCCGGAGGCCTTCCACTCCGACGACTGGGCGACGCGCTCGGCCTCGTCGGCGAGCGCGCGGCGCTGGTCGAGGACGGCGGAGCTGGCGGCGGCGCGGGCGAGCTGCGCCTCGGCCTGCTTCGCCTTCGCCCGGCCGATCGCGGCGTCGATCCGCGCGCGCAGCCCCTCGATGTCCCCCACGACGGCGGCGGTGTCGAGCGACTCGCGCAGCCGGGTGAGGCTGGCCTGCGTCTGCCCGGGGTTGCCGGCGCCGCTGTCCAGCCGCGCCGCGAGCAGGTCGACCTCGGTCGCCAGGTCGTCGTACCGGCGCGCGAAGTGCGCGAGCCCCGCCTCGGCGTCGCCGGCGTGCCACGAGCCGACGGCGCGCTCGCCGTCGGCGGTGCGCACGTACACGGTCCCGTCCTCGGCCACCCGGCCCCACTGCGTCTCCACGGCGACACCGTACGGGAGGATGCGGGCGTGCTGCTCGCCGCTTCGGTCTGCCCGCACCCGCCGCTGCTCGTGCCCGAGGTCGCGGCGGGCGCCGCCGCCGAGCTCGACGACCTCCGCAACGCCGCCCGCGCGGCGGTCGCGGCCCTCGCGCCGCACGACGTCGTCGTGGTCGGCGCGGCGCCGGAGACGCGGCCGTACGACGGCGTCCCGGACCTCGCCGCGTACCTCGGCCGGACCCCGGCAACGGACGCGCTCCCGCTCGCCCTCGCCGTCGGCCGCTGGCTGGCGCCGCACGCGCGCTGTCACGGCATCGCCGCCGGCGCGACGCCCGCCGAGGCGGCCGCGCTCGGCGCCCGCCTCGCGGCCGACGACGTCGCGCTGCTCGTCATGGGCGACGGCAGCGCGCGCCGCGACCCGAAGGCCCCCGGCTACGTCGACCCGCGCGCCGAGCCGTACGACGCGGCCGTGGCGCGGGCGCTGCGCGACGGCGACGCGGCGGCGTTGCTGGCGCTCGACCCGGCCGACGACGACGCGCTGCTCGTCGCCGGGCGGGCGGCTTGGCAGGTGCTCGCGGGCGCGGCGGGGGACGGGGCCTGGACCGGTGACGTGACCTACGACGCGGCGCCGTACGGCGTCGGCTACCTCGTCGCCACCTGGACCCGTGCCTAGGGTTCTCGCCGTCGTCGGCCCGACCGCCGCCGGCAAGTCGGAGGCGGCGCTGCGCCTCGCCGAACGCCTGGGCGGCGAGGTCGTCAACGCCGACTCGATGCAGCTCTACCGCGGCATGGACGTCGGCACCGCCAAGCTGACGATGGAAGAGCGGCGCGGCGTCCCGCACCACCTGCTCGACGTGTGGGACGTACGCGAGACGGCGAGCGTCGCGGCGTACCAGCGGCTCGCGCGGGAGGTCCTCGACACCCTCGACGTCGCGGTCGTCGCCGGCGGCAGCGGGCTGTACGTGCGCGGCGCGCTGGACGCGTTCGAGTTCCCGGGGACCGACCCGGCGGTGCGCGCGGCGCTGGAGGCGGAGCTGGCCGAGCACGGCCCGGAGGCGCTGCACGCCCGCCTCGCCGCCGCCGACCCGGCCGCCGCCGCCGAGATCCTGCCCACCAACGGCCGCCGCGTCGTGCGGGCGCTGGAGGTGGTCGAGCTGACCGGGCGGCCGTTCTCGGCGCGGCCGGGAATGGCGGCGTACACCTCCGTCTACGACACGGCGTTCCTCGGCATCGACCCGGGTCTGGACGTCCTCGACGCGCGGATCGACCGCCGCGTCGACGTCATGTGGCGGCGCGGCCTGGTCGCCGAGGTCGCGGACCTCGCCGAGCGGCACGGGCTGCGCGAGGGCGTGACGGCGAGCCGGGCGCTGGGCTACCAGCAGGTGCTGGCGTTCCTCGACGGTCGGACGACCGAGGACGAGGCGCGCGCGGCGACGAAGCTGGCGACGAGGAGGTTCGCGCGGCGGCAGCTCAAGTGGTTCCGCCGCGACCCGCGCATCGCGTGGTACCCCGACGCCGACGCGCTCGTCGCCGCCGTCGCGGACTAGTCCCGACGGAGGGTGTCCCTCCCGGTGCGGAAGGGGCAGACTCGGCGGCACCTGTCGCCCTGGAGGCCGCCATGACCGCGTACGACGTCGACCTCGTCGCGGCCATGCGCGACGCGTTGTTGTCCGGGCAGTTCGTCCTCCACTACCAGCCCGAGGTCGACCTGGCCTCCGGCGAGGTCGTCGCGATGGAGGCGCTGCTGCGCTGGCAGCACCCGGACCGCGGTCTGCTCTGGCCGGCGGAGTTCCTGCCGGCCGCGGAGGCGAGCGGGTTCATCGTCGAGCTCGGCGAGTGGGTCGTGGACGAGTGCCTGCGCGAGGTGCTGCTCTGGCAGCGGCTGCCCTCGGCCCGCCGGGCCGGCGGCAAGCAGCTCTGGGTCAACGTCTCCGCCGCCCAGCTCGGCGCGCCCGGCTTCGCCGACCGCGTGGCCACCCTCGTCCGCGCCGCAGGCCTGCCCGCCGGCGTGCTCGGCTTCGAGGTCCGCGAGACCGCGCTCGGCGACGACCTGGCCGCCATGGCCGGCGTGCTGGCGGCGTTGAAGGACGCGGGCGTCATGGTCGCGCTGGACGACTTCGGCACCTGGTACTCGGCGCTGTCGCACCTGGACGAGCTGCCGCTGGACGCGGTGAAGCTCGACCAGCGGTTCGTCCGCGGCGTCGGCGCGGACCTGGAGGACGACGCGATCGTCGCGTCGGTGATCCGGCTCGCGCACGCGCACGGGCTCCAGGTCGTGGCCGAGGGCGTCGAGTCGTGGTCGGAGGGCGCGCGGCTGTGCGAGCTGGAGTGCGACCGCGCGCACGGCTACCTGTTCGCCGGGCCGCAGCTCCCCGAGCGCGCCCGCTGGCTGCTCTCTCGCGGCGTCGGCTGGAAGGCCCCCGAGGCGCCCGCCGCGGTGGGCATCCCGGAAGCGCGGACCGCCGCCGCGGACGACCTGCGACCGCTCGGCCAGTAGGCCGCGAATGGCCCGATCTGGCCATGTTCGCGACGCGCCCGGAGTCCGACACTCTCAGTAGGACAGAGGAGGCGCTCCGTGATCGACCGCCGCACCGTATCGACCGACACCGCCGTCGCCGCCGCCTTCGTGCTCGGCATCGAGGCGCGGCAGGGGCAGCTCACCATCGCCGACTACCAGGTCGCCGTGCAGCGCCTGGAACGCGCGGTCCGCCCGTGGGACGCGGTCGTCGCGCTGGCCCCGAAGACCGTCGGCGTCCTCTGCTCGGCGCTGTCCAGCCCGCGCGAGGTCGACGCCGTCGCGGCCCGGCTCGCCGAGGTCGTGCGCGCGCCGATGGCGGTCGGCGACGAGGTCCACCAGGTCGGCGTCTGCGTCGGCAGCGCGGTGGTCGCGGCGGGGGAGGAGCCGAAGGAGGCGTTCACCCGCGCCCGCGACGCGATGCTGCACATGAAGCGCGCCCGCAGCGCGCTGGTCGAGCCGGACCTGCCCGCGCAGCGCCAGGGCACGACCGTCGTTCTCCCGCACTAGAGGCTTCCGTAGCATCGGGGCCGTGCGGTTCACCAAGGGGCACGGCACCGCGAACGACTTCGTGCTGCTGCCCGACCCCGGCGGCGCGCTCGACCTGAGCGACGCGCTGGTGCGCGCGCTCTGCGACCGCCGCCGCGGCGTCGGCGCCGACGGCGTCCTCCGCGTCGTCCGCACGGCGGCGCTCGGCGTCGACCAGGACGCCGAGTGGTTCATGGACTACCGCAACGCCGACGGCGGCGCGGTGGAGATGTGCGGCAACGGCGTCCGCGTGTTCGCCCGCTACCTCGCCCGCGAGGGCCTCGCCACCGGCCCCGAACTCGCGATCGGCACCCGCGACGGCGTCAAGCGCGTGACGCTCAACGACGACGGCTCGGCGACGGTCGACATGGGGCCGCCGGCGTTCGACGGGGCGGCGCCGGACGGCGCGACGTTCGTGTCGATGGGCAACCCGCACGTGGTGTTCTTCGTGGACGACGTCGCGGCCGCGCCGGTGACGACGGAGGGCCCGCGCATCGAGGCGGCCACCCCTGGCGGCACCAACGTCGAGTACGCCAGCGCCGTCGGCGGCGCGTTGACCATGCGGGTCTGGGAGCGCGGCGTCGGCGAGACGATGTCCTGCGGCACCGGCGCCTGCGCGGTCGCCGTCGCGGCCGCCCGGCGCGGCCTGGCCGACGCGGCCGGCGCCACCGTGACCGTCCCCGGCGGCACCCTGCGCGTCGCCTGGACCGGCGGCACCGTCCTGCTGACCGGCCCGGCCGAGCTGGTCGCCGACGGCGAGCTCGACCCGGCCTGGCTGGACGCCCACCGTTGAGGACCGTCCTGCTCGTCGTCGCGGGCGTGCTGATCCTCGGCGACGCGGCGTTGTGGTCGGTGGCGGAGGCGTTCCGGCTGCGGCGCACCGAACGCCGCTGGCTGCGCGCCGGCGCGCCCCGCCGGCTCTGGCGCGAGCTGCGCGCCATGACCGGCGCGTACCTGCTCTGGTGGTGGTCCTGGCCGCACGTGTTCGACGTGCTGCTCGGGTCGCGGCGGCAGCCGGTGATGCAGCTCCCGCGCGCGGTCGTGTGGTGGCAGGGGACGGCGACGTTGAGCCGGCTCGGCCTCTGGCGGCCGCCGGGCGAGCCGGTGGTGCTGGTCCACTCGGTCGTGACCCGGCCGTGGATCCTCGACCTGCTGCCCGAACGCAGCGTGGCCGGCGCGCTGATCGAACGCGGCCACGACGTCTACCTGTTCGACTACGGCGACCCCGGCCGCGCGCAGGGCCGGTACGGCCTGGCCGAGCACGTCAGCCTGCTCGGCGACGCGCTGGCGCAGGCGGCGCGGCTGTCGCCGACCGGCCGCGTGCACGTCGTCGGCTACTGCATGGGCGCGACGCTCGCGCTCGCCGCCGTCGGCGCGTGGGGCAGCGGGCCGGTCGCGTCGCTGGCGCTGATCGCGCCGCCGTTCGACACGGCCGTGCCGGGTGGCATGGCGACGGTGCTGCGGCGGCCGGAGCTGACGCCGGTGCTCGCGCTCGACGGCGACGGCTGCGTGCCCGCGGCGTACATCCGGGAGGGGTTCCACCTGCTGCGCCGCAAGGCGGTCCGCTACGCCCTGGGCCGGCTGCGCCGCCGCCGCGACAAGCAGCTCCAGCGGGTCGCGTCGGCGCTGTCGCGGTGGGCGTGGGAGCAGCGGCGGCTGGCGGGCGCGTTGTGGTTCGACCTGGTCGACCTGTTCCGCGAGAACTCCCTGCTGCGCGGCACCCTGCGCGTCGGCGACCGCCCGGTGCTGATGTCCAACGTCGACGTCCCCACGCTGGTGCTCGTCACCGACCGGGACCACATCGTGCCGATCGCGTCGTCGCTCGCGCTGACCCGCCAGGTGCCGCAGGCCGAGGTGGTGCGCTGCCCGGCGGGCCACGTCTCGATGCTGATGGGGCACGAGTCGCGGGAGGTGCTGGTGCCGGCGCTGGACGCGTTCCTCACCCGCGCCCGCGAGCAGCCGATGCGCGCGGTGGCCGAGGCCGCTACGGCACCGGCAGCTCGTCCGCGGACACCCCGCCCACGGGCACCGCGCCGACCGGGTCGCCGGTAGCGTCCGCCGCGTCGTACGGCGCGCAGTACGCCGCCGCCCGCGCCGCCAGCACCGGGTCCTTCGCCGGCGCGAAGCCGATCGCCTTGGCCAGCCGGATGTCGCTGCACATGACGTGGTCGCCGATGGTGGGGGAGACGTTGAAGATCGTGTTGTCGTTGACGGCCGCCTCGGCGGTGATCGGCACGTACTCCCACGCCGGCGCGATGAGGTAGCCGAGCTGGTCGTTGGCCAGGCCGAGCGTCACGACCTCGCGCGGGCCGGACAGCGCGTCGCGGATCCCGAACGCGATCTCCGGGTACCCCTCGCCCGGCGTCCCGGCGAACAGCACGTCGCCGACGCGCAGCGCGGACGCGACGGTGCGGATCGTCGTGCCGACCTGCCACGGCGAGTCCAGCGAACGCAGCAGCCGCGCGCCGGCACCCTTGCCACCGGCCGCGAACAGCGCGAGCACCGCGGGCCCGGTGATCTGCTCGCGCAGGTAGGACTGCGCGGCCGCGACCGGGCCGCGGACGGGCGTGGCGTGGGCGAGCGCGTCGTCGACGTGCGCCAGGTAGTTGGCGGTGATCTGCGCCTTGCGGCCGGACAGCTTCAGGCCGGGGTTCCTCGGGTCGGTGAACGCGCACGCCGGCCGGCACGGCTGGGTCCGCCCGACGGCGCCCTCCATGGCGATGCCGACGCCGCCCCAGCGGTCGGTCATCGCGTCGCCGACGTACTGCGGCCAGTCGCCGTGCACGCCGTCGCCGCCGCCGGCCGTCGCGTGCGCGGCGTACGCCAGGTACGTCGTCACGACCCGGCCGCGCGGGGTGCGCGCCTGGAGCACGCGCATCAGGCCGTCCTTGCCGTCGGTGCCCTTGCTGCCCTGGAGGCTGCCGGTCGGGCAGGGCAGCTCGTCGCCGTGGACCGGGAACCCGCCCGGCTCCGGCCGCGCCTGGTCCTGGTAGACCGCCTCCGGGCAGGACTGGTTGTAGATCAGGTCGTACGCCGCGGAGTGCCCGGCGACGACATCGGCGAACGACCGCTGCGCGTACGCGTCGCGGATCGCCCGCACCGTGCGGTCGTAGACCAGGTCGAAGTACGCCTTCGGCATGCCGCCCCAGGCGCCGACGGTGTCCGGACCGCCGTGCGTGTGGTCGCTCGCAATGAGGATGCTTGTGGCCGGCATCCGGCTGTTCGCGGCGGCGCGGGCCATGTCGGAGAGGCCCTTGAGCCCGTCGCGGTACGCCGCGAAGTACCCCTGCGTCTCGATCGTCGCGATGGCGACCGCCTGGCGGCCGTCGTCGAAGACGACCGCGCGGGCCTTGATCCGGTCGCTGCCGGAGCGGTTCTGGCTGCCGCGGCCGACGAGGCCGCTGATGCCGGTGCCGTCGCCGAGGCCGTTGCCGCCCTGGTTGACGGTGCCGAGGCCGATCACGTCCGGGGAGATGTCGTACGCCGCCGCGCCGACGCGGTAGGCCGGGAGCGTCACGCGCGCGGGCGCGGACGGGCGGGAGGCCGACGTGTGCTTGCCGCCGTTGCCCCACGAGGTGGTGGTGACGAGCGTGTAGGTGTGCGTCTCGTTCGGGGCGACCGCCGCGTCGTCGTACGCCAGCGCCGTGCGCGGCAGCGTGGCCAGCGTCCGGCCGTCCCGCTGGACCACGACCGCGTCGGCGTCGGGGTCGATCGCGCGCCAGCGCAGCACGACGGAGGCGTCCATCACGCTCGCGGTGAGGCCGGTCGGCATGTCTGGGGCGCGCCCGGGCGGCGCCGCGTGCGCGGCGGTGGCGGTGAGCGCGACGGTGAGCAGGGCCAGGGGGAGGCGGCGCATCCCTCCCGCTTCGACACCGGGCGGCGGGCGTCCTCCCGGACGCGGCCGGTGGGTAATGGACGTGTGACGGACCTCGCTGGGTGGGACCATCCAGGTGATGACCACCGTTCCCGAGCCGCCCGCCGCCGACGTCGACCCCGACCTCGACACCGACCTCGACCCCGACGAAGCGATCGACTACGAGTTCCACGACGCCGAGGACTTCGGTTACGACCGCGAGGCCCGGGCCGGCCTGCGCCGCGTCGCCGGGCTGCGTACCGACCTCGAGGACGTCACCGAGGTCGAGTACCGCGCGTTGCGGCTGGAACGCGTCGTGCTCGTCGGCGTCTGGACCGATGGCACGCCCGACGACGCGCACAACTCGATGGAGGAGCTCGCGCGGCTCGCCGAGACCGCGGGCTCCGAGGTGCTCGAAGGCATCATCCAGCGCCGGTCGCGGCCGGACTCGGCGACGTACATCGGCCGCGGCAAGGCGGCCGAGCTGCGCGAGATAGTCGTGGAGACCGGCGCCGACACCGTCGTCTGCGACGGCGAGCTGTCGCCCGCCCAGCTCCGCAACCTGGAGAAGGTCGTCAAGGTCAAGGTCATCGACCGGACGGCGCTGATCCTCGACATCTTCGCCCAGCACGCGACCAGCCGGGAGGGCAAGGCGCAGGTCGAGCTCGCGCAGCTCAGCTACCTGCTGCCGCGGCTGCGCGGCTGGGGCGAGTCGATGTCCCGCCAGGCCGGCGGCCGGGTCGCGGGCGGCGGCGGCATCGGCACCCGCGGCCCCGGCGAGACGAAGATCGAGACCGACCGGCGGCGCATCCGCCACCGCATCGCCCGGCTGCGCCGCGAGATCGGCGAGATGTCCACGGTCCGCGAGACCAAGCGCCAGGAGCGGGTCCGCAACGCCGTCCCGTCGGTGGCGATCGCCGGCTACACCAACGCCGGCAAGTCGTCGCTGCTCAACCGCCTCACCGGCGCCGGCGTGCTGGTCGAGAACGCGCTGTTCGCGACGCTGGACCCCACCGTGCGGCGGGCGGAGACGCCGGACGGGCGGACGTTCACGCTCACCGACACCGTCGGCTTCGTGCGGCACCTGCCGCACCAGCTCGTCGAGGCGTTCAAGTCGACGCTGGAGGAGATCAGCCGCGCCGACCTGATCCTGCACGTGGTCGACGGCTCGCACGCCGACCCGGAGAGCCAGCTCGCCGCGGTGCGCGAGGTGTTCGCCGAGATCGGCGCGGCGGACGTGCGCGAGCTGGTCGTCGTCAACAAGGTCGACGCCGCGGACGAGGTCGTGCTCGGCCGGCTGCGCCGGCGCGAGAAGCACTCGGTGTTCGTCTCCGCGAAGACCGGCGAGGGGCTGCCCGACCTCATCGCCGCGCTGGAACGCGACCTGCCCCGGCCGGAGATCGACGTCACCGTGCTGCTGCCGTACAGCCGCGGCGACCTCGTCTCGCGGCTGCACCGCGACGGCGAGATCCTCGCGGAGTCGCACACCGCCGACGGCACGCTGCTCACCGCCCGCGTCAAGCCGGACCTGGCCGGCGACCTGGGCGCGTTCGCAGCACCCTCCTAGCGGCAGCGCAGGCGGCCGGTGAACCCCTTCGGGACCGTCCGCGGGGCGGCCGGGCCGCCGCCCAGCGGCGAGCCGTGCGGGTCGGCCGCCGTCCGCCGGAGCATGTAGCCGTCGGTGCTGCGGCAGGACGCGCCCGCGTACGAGAGCGACGCCGCGACCCCGCTCTGCTCGCGGTACTCCACGTGCATCCCGTAGACGTTCAGCAGGAACGAGCCGCCGGTGCCGCCGCCGCGGTCGAACGTCGCCGTCAGGTCGCGCCCGAGCACCCGCGTCGTCACGACGACGTGGTCCCCGTCCGGCAGCGCGGACAGCTCGTCCAGCGCGAGGGGCTGCTGCCACTGGCGCGAGTAGCGGCACCGCTGGCGGTTGTCGCACTGGGTCAGCCGCAGCGTGACCGTGCGGGCGTACGGCCCGGTGGAGTCGGTGCCGTCGCTGAAGTCCGCCTCCACCTCGAGCTGCCAGGCCCGCCGGTCGCTGCCGGTGAGCCGGAACGTCGCCACCGCGCTGTGCGCGACGCCCGCGTATGGCACGGCACCGGCGTGCAGCGGCGCCGCGAGCGCGCACGCCGCCACGGCGGCCAGGACGGCCCTCATGCGGGGGAGAGTCCCGGGGGCGGGCGCGGGTTCGCCCGTCAGCCGCGCGCGGTCACCGCGGCCCGCGCGTCGACGATCCCCTCGCCGTAGAACGCGTTGCGCGTGGCGGTCCCGGCGCAGGTCGCGGCGTAGTCGGAGGTCCGGCCGCGGTAGTCGAACGTCCCTCTCGGGCAGGCGTGGTCGACCGCGGTGGAGCGCAGGATCGCCAGCACCTTCGCCGGGTCCATCCGGAGCTGCCCCGGGTGGGCCGGGTCGGGCGTGCCGAACCTGCTGACGACCAGCGCCGCCACGCCCGCCGCGTGCGGCGAGGCCATCGACGTGCCGGTGAGGTAGCGGTAGTACGCGCAGCGGGTGCCCTGGCAGAACTGCACGAGCAGCGCCGACCGCGGCCGCCCGTCCGCGCCGACCGACCCCTCCGCCCGCGCGACCGCCTCCGGCCAGGTCGACAGCGTCTGGTAGGACGGGTTCGGGCCGGAGCCGTCGGCGAGGTACGTGCTGCCGCCCGGCGCGGCGACGGTGATGTGGTCGAGGCCGTAGTTGGAGTAGTCGGCCTTGACGCCGTCGCGGCCGACCGCGCTCACCTCGATCACGTGCGGCAGCTCGCTCGGCAGCGACAGGCAGGTCTTGTCGATGCGCCGGGTGCGGGCCGCGCCCTCCGGGAAGTCGGGGCTGATGGTGTCGAACCGCTTGTGGTCGAGGTCGGTGTGCTCGTTGCCGGCGGCGGCGACGAGCGTCACGCCGTGGGCGTACGCGTAGTCGGTGGCCCGGCGGACGCCCTCGATGAGCGCGCGCTGCTCGTACCGGTCGTCCGCGTCGTCCGCGGCGGCGGCCGGGCAGTTGAACAGCCACGGGTCCACGAAGTAGCTCATGTTCGCGACGTCGACGCCGATGTCGGCGGCGTAGACGAGCGCGTCGACGGTCGGCATGAGGAAGAACAGCCCGCTGTCCTGCCCGGCGCGCAGGCCGACCAGGCGGACGTTCGGGGCGATCCCGGCAATGCCGAACTCGTCGGTCGCGGCGGCGATGGTGCCCGCGACGTGGGTGCCGTGGCCGTTCGGGTCGTCGGTCACCGGGTCGACGCAGGTCTTCTGCTCGCAGGCGCCGTCGGCGCCGGGGTAGTCGGTGACGAAGTTGCGGGACAGCTCCTTGTCGTACGCCGCCGCGAGGTCCGGGTGCGTCCCGTCCACGCCGGTGTCGATGACCGCGACCAGCACCCGGCGGTCGCCCTTCGTCGTCGCGCGCGCCTGCGGCGCGTGGATGACGTCCATGTCCCACTGGAGGCTCGCCAGCGGGTCCGGGCCGGTCCGGGTGACGCGCGGCCCGGTGCCCCGCTGCACCTCGCGCCGCTTCGGCTCCGCGGGCGGGCGGCCGAAGGCCCGGTTGGTGACGACGCCGAAGACGCGGCGGTCCTTGCGCGCCCGGGCGACGAAGTCGCGCCCGGCCATGACCGTCGCGACGCCCACCTTCGCGTTCTCGTGCACGACCTCCCCGCCGGCCGCCGCGACCGCCGCCGCGCCGTCGTCCACCGACACGCCCGCGGCGTAGACCACGTCGTACTGGCGGTCCCGCGGGCCGGTCCCGACGGGCGTCGGCCGGTGGCTCGGCGTCGCCGACGGGGTGGGGGACTGTGTCGTCGGGGTGGGGGTGGGGCTCGGCGGCGCGGTCGTCGGGGCGGCGTGCGGGCGGCCGTTGCCGTCGCGGCGGGCGATCGCGACACCCACCCCGGTGACGAGGACGACGGCGACGGCGGCGGCGACGACCGAGGAACGCTGCATGCGCGGAAGCGTACGGCCGTCCGGTCACAGGAGGGTCGCGTCGACCGTTCGTCCCGGCCGTGGTCACCGAGGGTGGTCGGCGTCTAGTCCCAACGGACGGTTTTAGGCACGGATATCGGCCTACGCCTCGCCAGGGCGGTGACCCTGCGTCAGTGTCGGCACATCGAAGCACCGACTTGAGGATGTGACTGAACATGCGCCGGACCACCGCTCGCCGCGCAGGCGCGCTGACCGCCCTCTCCGGGCTCGCGCTCGTCGTCTGCGCGGCCGCCGCCGGCTCCGCGCGCGCCGCGACCGCGACCGGCCCCGTCGTCACCAAGGCCGCGAGCACCAACGGCTGCAACGGCGTCCTCCCGACGCCCGGCAGCGAGAACACCACCAAGCGCCTCGTCGGCGGCTCCATGCAGCCGGGCGAGGAGGCGGTGTTCGAGATCGCGTTCCCCGTCGACGCCTCCGACGTCGGCCAGACGTTCACGATCACCGACTGCGTCTACCTCGACGGCGACGAGCTGGAGAGGTACTCGATCCAGTTCGTGCCGAACAACACGGCCTACACGCTGTCGTACGCGATCCAGATCCCCGAGTCGGCCCCGCTCGGCGCGCAGTACTGCAACTACGCCAAGACCACCGGCGCCCCGTCGAACTCCCAGGCGTCGAACCGCAAGGCCGGCCCGGCCTGCTTCAACGTCGGCGGCTCGCTGCGGATCGAGAAGCGCGCCGACAGCGAGACCGGGGACCTGCTGCCGGGCGCGACGTTCACCGTCGACTGCGACCCGGCCACCGACGTCCCGCCGGTCGTCATCGACGGCCTCGACGAGAACGGCGTCGCCACCACCGGTGCCATCGGCATCAACGGCCCCGAGGGCACGTCCTGTACCGTCACCGAGACCGACGCCCCCACCGGCTACACCCTCGCCGAGGACGCCTCGCGCACCCTGACCATCCCGCGCGGCTCCGGCGCCACCACCGAGGTGTTCGTCAACACGCTCGCCACCGAGCCGTCCGAGGAGCCCTCGGAGGAGCCGTCGGAGGAGCCGAGCGAGGAGCCGTCGGAGGAGCCGACCGAGGAGCCGTCGGTCGAGCCCACCCACGAGGTGCAGCCGAGCGACCCGGCGCCGTCCATCAGCCCGACCGTCCTGGGCGTCAAGCTGGTCCGCAAGCCCCCGGCGACGCTGCCCAAGACCGGCGCGCCCACCGAGGCCCTGGTGGCGTTCGGCCTGCTGCTCGCGGTCGCCGGCACCGTCCTGGTCTTCCGCGGCAACCAGTACGCCCGCCAGCACTAACCGCCGCTGAACGACGCGAACGCCGCGCCCCGGATCCTGCTCCGGGGCGCGGCGTTCGGCCGTGCGGGCTAGATCTTGCGCAGGACGGTGACGACCCGGCCCAGCACCGTCGCCTCGTCGCCGAGGATCGGCTCGTACGCCGGGTTGTGCGGCATCAGCCAGACATGACCGTCGCGCCGCTTGTACGTCTTCACCGTCGCCTCGCCGTCGATCATCGCCGCGACGATGTCGCCGTTGTCCGCCGACGGCTGCTGGCGGACCACCACCCAGTCGCCGTCCGCGATCGCCGCGTCGATCATCGAGTCGCCGACCACCTTCAGCAGGAACAGCGTCCCCTCGCCGACCAGCTCGCGCGGCAGCGGGAACACGTCCTCCACCGCCTGCTCCGCCAGCACCGGCCCACCGGCCGCGATCCGGCCCACCACCGGCACGTACGTCGGAGCCGGGCGCGCGTCGTTGACGTCCGCCTCGTCCGCGGCGCTCGCCGCGAAGACCTCCACGGCCCGCGGCCGGTTCGGGTCGCGGCGCAGGAAGCCCTTCTTCTGCAACGTCGCGAGCTGGTGGTGGACGCTGCTCGGGCTGGTCAGCCCCACCGCGTCGCCGATCTCGCGCACGCTCGGCGGGTAGCCGCGGCGCTCCACCGCGTCGCGGATCACCTCGAGCACCCGCCGCTGCCGCGGTGTCAGCCCGCTCGCGTCCGGCGGGCCGTCGGGGAAGTCGTGGACCACGGTGGCGCTCCCTTCACTGGTGCTCCGTGGCTCGTCACGGTAGCCGCGCCACGCACCACGATCAAACACCTGTTCGAAAAATGTTGACACCGCGCCGCCCAGGGCACATCCTTCGCACACACGTTCGATCGAACACCCGTTCGTTCTTGTCACACCCGGGAGGCAGCATGACGGCCATGACCTTCGACACGCCGTTGCGCCCCCGTACCGGCGGCTCCGCCGCCGCCCGCGCCACCCGCCCCGCCGCTGTCCGGCTGACGCGGCGTGGGCGGGTGCTCGTCCTGCTCGTCCTCGTCACGCTCGTGCTCGCGGCGTTCTCGCTCGGCCGCACCTCGGCCTCGGCCGGCGCGACGCGGCGCGCCCCCGCACCGACCACTGTCGTCCAGCCAGGGGAGACGTTGTGGTCGATCGCGCGCCGCGTCGCGCCCGAGGCCGACCCGCGCGCCACCGTCGCCCGCCTCACCCGCCTCAACGACCTGGGCGCCCGGCCCATCGTCGCCGGCCAGCGGCTGGTGCTGCCCCGGTAGGTGCCGCGCGCTCGCCCCGATCGCGCGCGGCACCTGCCGCCGGCACGCTCAGGACCCGAACGGCGGCGTTCTCGGTCGCTCGCGGCCCTTGGGCCGCGTCGCTCCCTGCGGCCTTGCCGTTCGCGCCCTGAGCGCCCCGGTAGGTGCCGCGCGCTGGCCCCGTCCGCGCGCGGCACCTACCGCCGGCATGGCGCTTCCCGGAAGCGGGCCACGCACGAGGAAAGCGCGGAACGCTTCCCGAACGCGCGTCAGCGGCCGACCAGCACCGCGCGGCCCTCGCGGACGAGCAGGTCCCGCGCCGCCTCCGGCGCCGGCACGCCGTCGCCGGGGATCGGCACCGGCCCCACCGGCCCGAAGCCCACGTCGAACGTGTACGTCCCCGTCCACGTCGCCCGCAGCCGCACCGGGTGCGTCGCCGCCGTCCGGTAGACGTGCGCGACCCGGTCGTCGCACCGTTCGCCCGCCGCGCCGTCGTACGGCCCGCCCGGCTCCGTCGTCTCGCACCCCGCGCCGTCGCCGAACGTCCACGCGTACCGCGCCGGCACGATCTCGATCGTCAACGTCGCCGGCCCCGCCGCCGTCACGGCCGTCACCGTCGCCGTGTCGCGCGCCGGCGTCGCCGCCGCGAAGAACGTCGCCTGCCCCGTCACCGCGCGCCCCTCCGGCTGCACCTCGATCCCGGGCGGCGGCGGGCGCAGGCTGGTCAGGTACCGCCGCGCGTCGACCCCCACCTCCTCCGCCGTGACGATCCGCCGCGTCGCGCTCAGGCAGACGATGTCGACGTCGACCGGGTGCGTGTCGCCGGGGCGTTGCAGGTACAGCCGGAACCACGAGCCGTCCGGGCAGCGGGCGGCGTTGCAGTTCGTGTACGCCGGGTCCTCGATCGTGTTCCGGTCGCAGTGCAGCACCAGCGTCCACACGCACCCGTCGCAGCCGTGGCTGCGCCCGACGATGCCGTTCGCGGCAGGCGACCCGGGCACGATGATCGCCCCGCGGAAGTCGCTGGTGGTCCGCGTCCCGCAGCCGGTGATGATCGTGGCGGACCCGCAGCCCGGCGGCGTCGCCGCCGCCGCGCCAACGCCGAGCGTGCCGATCAGTACCGCGAGCGCGGCGAGCAGCCGGGTCACTGCGACCGCCCGATCTGCCGCACCAGCCAGCCGCCGTTGCCGCGCACGAGCGTCAGGACGTAGTCGCCGGACGTCGCCGGGAGCGGGCGCACCGTGCGCCCGGCCGCGTCGACCTCCCGTCCCGCTGTCTGCTCGACGTGGAGGAACACGGCCGCGTCGGTGCCGGTCTCGCGCGCGACGCGCGCGTTCGACGTCCGCACCGTGAACTCCAGGTGGTGCTTCTCCCCGGCGAGCCGGTGCAGCAGGTCGACCACCTGGTGGCAGTCGCAGCCCGGCGCGACCAGCCGCGCCAGCCGGCCCGCGCCCTGCTCCGGCGACCGCGCGGCCCCCTCCAACGTCGTGTAGTACGCGACCGCGGCCGCGACCGGACCCGGCGCGGCCGACGCGGTCGCCGACGCGGTCGGCGACGCCGACGACGCGAACGGCGTCGGCGAGGAAGTGGGCAGCGAGCCGGCGTGCTCGTCGGAGCACCCGGCCGCGACGGCCAGCGCCGTCACGGCAACGAGAAGCAGATCCCCCGTACGCATGGCCGCCAGGATAAGGAAATGGCGTTACTACGCCACCTGTCTGTCCACAGCCGCTACCAGTAGAAGCCCTGCTTCGCCCGGTCCGGGTCCTTGCCGGGCAGCAGCTCGCCGGCCGAGTGCCGGATCGTCACGCTCATCCGCGGCCCGACCGGCCGCGCCGTCTTCGGCACGCAGTGCTCCCAGTCGTGCTGGCACGCCCCGCCCATGACAACCAGGTCGCCGCAGCCGGGTTCGAGGGTCAACGCGATCCGTCCCCCGCCGCGCGGCCGGAGCTGGAACCGCCGCCGCGCGCCGAGCGACACCGTGGCGACGAGCGGGTCGCGGTGGACGCGGCCGTTGCGGTCGGGGTGCCAGGCGACGCTGTCGCGGCCGTCGCGGTAGAGGTTGACCCAGACCCGGTCGAACGTCACGCCGTACCGCTGCGACAACGTCGCGCAGAGCAGCGGCAGCGCCTCCGGCGTGCCCTCGCCGCCCTCCGCGGGCCAGCCGGCGGTGAGCCGCGGCTCGGGGACCCGCTTGTCGTACATGTGCCGGGTCCGCTGCTGCCAGTCGCCCGCCGCGAGCAGCTCCGCGAACAGCGCGTCCGCGCCGCGCAGCCAGCCGGGGCAGTAGTCGACCCACGACGTGTCGTCGAGCCGGTGGCGGACCAGCCCGTCGTAGGACACGTCGATCTCCGGCGTCGCCGCCTCGTCCAGCAGCGACGGCTGGAACGCCACCTCCGGTCGCACGCCCTCCAGCGTAGGTCGCGGGTGCGACACCCGCCGTACGGGGACAGGGTGCTTGCTACACCGTTTGCTACCAGCAAGCACGGGTACGGCGCGGGACGTAGCCATATACGACGAGGAGAACACATGAGCAACGTCCCGACCGGCGGCCTCGCCGACCGTGTCGTCGGCAAGGCGAAGGAGGTCGCGGGGAAGGTCCTCCGCGACGACGAGCTGACCGAGGAGGGCCTGCTGCACCAGGACCGGGCCGCCGCCGCCGAACGCGCCACGCGCGAGGCAGCGGCCGCCGACGTCCGCGAGGAGCAGGCCGAGATCGAGGCGCGCCGCGAGGAGCTCGAGGCCGAACGCACCCGCCTCGCCGCGGAGCAGGCCGCCGACGCCGAGCACGCCCGGCTGGAGCGCGAGCGGCTGGCCCGGGAGCGGCAGGTCGAGACGACGTTCGAGCGGCGCGAGCAGGCCGTCGAGGCGGTCGCGGACGCGCGCGAGCAGGCGGCCGACGCCGCCGAGGCGCAGGCGGTCCGCGAGCGCATGGCGGCCGAGTCGCGGGCGACCGCGGCCGAACGCGCCGCCGAGGCCGCCCGCGAGCGCGCCGCGCTGCTCGCGGAGCAAGACCCCGCGAACGACCCCACCCAGGAGGCGTAGACCATGCTGATGACGACGATGCCGCGCAAGCTCGCGCGGACCTGGCTGACCGGCGTGCGGCTCCCGCTCACCGCGGCGGAAAGGCTCGCCGGCGCGGACGAGACGTGGGCGCCGACGCTCGCGTACGACACCGTCGAGGCGCAGGCCAAGCAGCTCCTCGGCACGGTGCTGCGCGACGGTGAGCTGGTCGAGGAGAGCCGCCGCCAGCGGGCGCGCGTGGACGAGCTGCGCCGGGCCGCCGAGCTCGAGGCGGAGGCGGAGCGGCAGCGGCTCGTCGCCGACGAGCGGCTCGAGCAGCGCACCGAGGAGGCCGAGCGGCAGCGCGAGACGGCCGAGCGGGACGCGCGCGAGCGCGAGGCGGAGCTGGCCCGCGAGCAGGCGGCCGAGCAGCGCCGGGTCGCCGCCGAGGCGGCGCGCGACGCGGAGCAGGCGCGGCGCGCCGACCAGGCCCGGCAGCGCGCCGTTGCCGCGAAGGAGCGGGAGGCGCGGGCGACGCGGATCGCCGAGGAGCAGGACGCGCTCGCCGAACGCCGCCGCGCCGCCGCCGCGGCCGGCACCGCCGTGGCGGTGGACGAGGCGCTCCAGCAGCAGAAGTCCCGCCGCCGCGCGAAGTAGCCCATCGCGACCGCCCCTCCCCGTGCCCCGGGAGGGGCGGTCGCGGCATGCAGCACAATCGCGGCCATGCGCTGCCCCTTCTGCCGCCACCCCGACAGCCGCGTCGTCGACTCGCGGGAGGCCGACGAGGGCACCGCGATCCGCCGCCGCCGCGAGTGCCCCGAGTGCAACCGCCGGTTCACGACCATGGAGACCGCGAGCCTCGTCGTCGTGAAGCGCAACGGCACCAAGGAGTCGTTCAGCCGCGCCAAGGTCGTCTCCGGCGTGCGCCGCGCGTGCAAGGGCCGGCC
Organism: Mycobacteriales bacterium; assembly: GCA_035714365.1. Lineage (GTDB taxonomy): Bacteria > Actinomycetota > Actinomycetes > BP-191 > BP-191 > BP-191. The sequence goes on from DASTMB010000072.1 coordinate 23,708, forward strand.
GGTGGACGACGACCAGCTCGCCGCGCTCGCGCAGGCGGTCGAGGACGCCGTCCGGGCCCAGGGCGCGGCCGAGGTGACCAGCCAGGACGTCGGGCTCGCGATCCTCGGGCCGTTGCGGGAGCTGGACGAGGTGGCGTACCTGCGGTTCGCGAGCGTCTACCGCGGCTTCGACTCGCTCGCCGACTTCGAGCGCGAGGTCGCGGGGCTGCGTTCGACGCGGGCGGAGCCCGACCCGGCCTGAGCAGGAGCGGGCGCGGCGGCGGCGAAGCAGCGCGCCATGCCCCTCGCCCCCCGCCGCACGCTGCTCGCGTCCACCCTCCTCGTCCTCGCCTCCGCCCTCGCCGTGCACGGCGCGCCGGCGCCGTCCGTGCCGCTGGTCCCGGCCGACCCGGCCGTGGTCGGTGCCTGGTCCACGCCGCAGGTCTGGCCGGTGCAGGCGATCGCGGCGGCGGTCCTCCCCACCGGCAAGGTGCTCGCGCTCTCCGACAGCAAGAACGTCGTCCTGTGGGACCCCGCCGACGGAACCCTCGTGCCGAAGCCGATCAGCACCGACGTCGACATCGTCTGCTCCGGCCTCGCGATGCTGCCGGACGGCCGGGTCCTCGCCAACGGCGGCCACACCGAGGGCACCGAGATCTGGAACGGCATCCGCGCGTCGTTCGTGTTCGACCCGGCGGCGGAGGCGTGGAGCCGCGTCGCCGACATGGCGACGCCGCGCTACTACCCGGCGACCGTCACGCTCGCCGACGGCCGCGCGCTGACCGTCAACGGCAACGACGGCGACGGCGTGGACCCGAAGGACGCCGAGGTGTGGGACGGCACCGCGTGGCACCCGATGCCGGGCGTCACGCCGCCGATGGAGTTCTACCCGCGCCTGCACGTCCTCCCCGGCGGCCGGCTGGTGCGGACCGGGCAGGACCCGGAGGCGGCGTTCCTCGACCCGGTGTCGGGCACCTGGACCACCGGGCCGGCGTCGGTCGCCGGGCGGCGCTGGGGCGGCACGAGCGTGCTGCTGCCGGGCCTGGACCGGGTCCTCGTCTTCGGCGGCGGCAACGCCGGCCTGTCGTCCGAGGGCCACGGCGAGACGCCACTGCTGCGCGACTCGGTGCAGCGCATCGTCGGCAACCTCACCGACGCCGCCGCGTACGGCCCCACCGGCGCCACCGCGTCCACCGAGATCCTCGACCTGCGCGGCGCCGCGCCCGCCTACCGCTCCGTCGGCTCGCTGACCCTGCCGCGCCGCGACCTGGCCGGCGTCGTCCTCGCCGACGGCGGCGTGCTCGCGCTCGGCGGCGCGGCCGGCTTCGAGCCGTACCCGGGCTGGAACGACGTGGCGTTCCAGCCGGAGCTGTTCGACCTGGCGACCGAGCGGTGGTCGCTGATGGCGCCGGCCGAGCGCACCCGCGGCTACCACTCGACGGCGGTGCTGCTGCCGGACGGGCGGGTGCTGTTCGCGGGCGGCGACTTCGAGCTGGCGCGGGGGACGGCGGCGTTGCCGCTGGACCACACCGGCGAGGTGTACTCGCCGCCGTACCTGTTCCGCGGGCCGCGGCCGGTCGTCTCCGGGGCGCCGGGCGCCGTGTCGTACGGCGGCTCGTTCAGCGTCCGCACGTCCGGCGCGCCGGTGGCGCGGGCGGCGCTGGTGCGGCTGTCGTCGACCACGCACTCGCTCAACACCGACCAGCGCTGGGTCGGCCTCGACGCGACCGTCGCGAACGGCCTGCTCCGGCTGCGCGCCCCCGCCGACCCGGGGGCCGCGCCGCCCGGCTACTACCTGCTGTTCGCGCTGAGCGACCGCGGCGTGCCGTCGGTCGCCTCGATCGTCCGCCTGGGCTGACCACCCCGGGCGGCGCCGCCCGCCCCCTGACCTGCGCTTGCAGAATCTCGCGCCCTTCGGCGTGCCACGACACGCCCGGAACCGCTTGCGCCCGCGTCCGCCCGGGTGCAGACTCCGCCACTGCATCTAGTGGTTACACCGATGTGATTCATCCACATCTAGTCCACAACCGGTGCACAGGTTGCCCCCAGCTTGTGCACCGGCCGGTCCACAGGCGGTTCTTGTCACACCCGGCCTGTTCGATGGGCACAGACCGGCCACCCGGGGTGTTTCACCTCACGTGAACAGGGAGCAGACGGCATGACCGAGACGGCGAGCGGCGCACCGGCCAAGGCGAGCGCGAAGAAGGCGGCGGGCCTGCGCCTCCAGCGCGTCTACACGACCGAGGGCGTGCACCCGTACGACCAGGTCACCTGGGAGCGCCGCGACGTCGTCATGACCAACTGGCGCGACGGCTCGGTCAACTTCGAGCAGCGCGGGGTCGAGTTCCCGGACTTCTGGTCGGTCAACGCCGCCAACATCGTCACCACGAAGTACTTCCGCGGCGCCGTCGGCACCGACGTCCGCGAGTGGTCGTTGAAGCAGGTGGTCGACCGGGTGGTCGACACCTACACCAGGGCCGGCGTCGCCAACGGCTACTTCGCCACGCCGGCCGACGCCGAGATCTTCGAGCACGAGCTCAAGCACATGCTCGTGCACCAGGTGTTCAGCTTCAACAGCCCCGTCTGGTTCAACGTCGGCACCACCGCGCCGCAGCAGGTGTCGGCCTGCTTCATCCTCTCCGTCGACGACCAGATGGACTCGATCCTCAACTGGTACAAGGAGGAGGGGATCATCTTCAAGGGCGGCTCCGGCGCCGGCCTCAACCTCTCCCGCATCCGCTCCTCGAAGGAGCTGCTCTCCTCCGGCGGCACCGCGTCCGGCCCGGTGAGCTTCATGCGCGGCGCCGACGCGTCCGCCGGCACCATCCAGCGCGGCGGCGCCACCCGGCGCGCCGCGAAGATGGTCATCCTCGACGTCGACCACCCGGACATCGAGGAGTTCATCGAGACCAAGGCCAACGAGGAGAAGAAGATCCGCGTCCTCCGCGACGCCGGCTTCGACATGGACCTCGGCGGCAAGGACATCACCAGCGTCCAGTACCAGAACGCCAACAATTCCGTCCGCGTCACCGACGAGTTCATGCGTGCGGTCGAGGCGGACGGGCCGTTCGCCACCCGCGCCCGCACGACCGACGAGACGTGGGAGGTCGAGGGCGGGGCGCGCGGGCTGTTCCGCAAGATCGCGCAGGCCGCGTGGGACTGCGCCGACCCCGGCGTCCAGTACGACGACACGATCAACGACTGGCACACCTGCCCGGAGACCGGCCGCATCACCGCCTCGAACCCGTGCAGCGAGTACATGCACCTCGACAACTCGTCGTGCAACCTCGCCTCGCTGAACCTCATGAAGTTCCTCCGCGAGGACGGCACGTTCGACGCGCGGACGTTCGCCAAGGTGGTCGAGTACGTCATCACCGCGATGGACATCTCGATCTGCTTCGCCGACTTCCCGACGCAGGCGATCGGCGAGACGACGCGGGCGTACCGCCAGCTCGGCATCGGCTACGCCAACCTCGGCGCGCTGCTCATGGCCAACGGCCTGCCGTACGACTCCGACTCCGGCCGCGCCATGGCCGGCGCGATCACCTCGCTCATGCAGGCGACCGCCTACAAGCGCTCCGCCGAGCTGGCCGGCATCGTCGGCCCGTACGACGGCTACGCGCGCAACGCCGACGCCCACCAGCGGGTCGTCCGCAAGCACGCCGCCGCCAACGACGGGCTGCGGCCGTTCGGCGCCGACGACGCGCGGATCCTGCACGAGGCGACGCGGGCGTGGCAGGAGTGCCAGCAGACCGGCCTGCGCAACGGCTACCGCAACAGCCAGGCGTCGGTCATCGCCCCCACCGGCACCATCGGCCTGATGATGGACTGCGACACCACCGGCCTCGAGCCCGACCTCGCGCTCGTCAAGAACAAGAAGCTCGTCGGCGGCGCGTCCATGAAGATCGTCAACAACACCGTCCCGCAGGCGCTGCGCAAGCTCGGCTACGACGAGGAGATCGTCGAGGCGATCGTCGAGTACGTCGCCGAGCACGGCCACGTCGTCGACGCGCCGGGGCTGCGCCCCGAGCACTACGCGGTGTTCGACTGCGCGATGGGGGAGCGGTCCATCTCGTGGATGGGCCACATCCGGATGATGGCCGCGATCCAGCCGTTCATCTCCGGCGCGCTCTCCAAGACCGTCAACCTGCCCGAGTCGGCCACCGTCGAGGACATCGAGAAGGCGTACTTCGAGGGCTGGAAGCTCGGCCTCAAGGCGATCGCCGTCTACCGCAACAACTGCAAGGTCGGCCAGCCACTGTCGGACATCAACGACACGAAGAAGGCCGCGGCCGCGCAGACTGGTGCCGTGGAGCCGCACGAGCGCCGTCCCGAGCGCAAGCGCCTGCCGAAGAAGCGGCCGTCGCAGACGGTGTCGTTCTCCGTCGGTGGCGCCGAGGGCTACATGATCGCGTCCAACTACCCGGACGACGGTCTCGGCGAGCTGTTCATCAAGATGTCCAAGCAGGGCTCGACCCTCGCCGGCGTCATGGACGCGTTCTCCATCGCGATCTCCATCGCCCTCCAGTACGGCGTGCCGTTGGAGACCTACGTCGCGAAGTTCACGAACATGCGGTTCGACCCGGCCGGCCTCACCGACGACCCGGACGTGCGGATGGCGCAGTCCGTCATGGACTACATCTTCCGGCGGCTGGCGCTCGACTACCTGCCGTACGAGCGCCGGGCCGAGCTCGGCATCTTCACCGCCGAGGAGCGCGCCGCCAGCGTCGCGTCCTCCTCGTACGGCGGCTCGCCCGCCGCCGACGTCGCCGACGTGGCGGAGGTCGACGTCGAGGGGCTGGCGCAGTCCGTCCCGGTGGAGCCGTCCCCGGCCGCGCCTGCACCGACCGCGCCGGCGGGCAGCGGCGGCGGTGTGGACGTGAGCGCGCAGACCGCGCAGGACGCGCCGTTATGCATGAACTGCGGCATCAAGATGCGCCCCGCCGGCTCCTGCTACGTCTGCGAGTCCTGCGGCAGCACCTCCGGCTGCAGCTGACGGGACCGATCGGGGGAGTGATATGCCAGAGTTAGGCGAGAAGGGTTCGTCTGCATTTCTCGCATATGGGCAGTGGTTGTTAGAGCTCCATAATGACCGTGCTGCGGGATTTACACAGCGGACGGTAGGGGTGCTCGGTTTCGCGGGTGTCATACTCGCGCTGGCTCCGATCGCGCTCAAGCTTCCCAACGACGTTCAGGTCAACGCTGGTCTGGTTATCACCGCGAGCGTGATGTTCGGCGCGTTGCTGCTCTGCGTCGCCTTCTGTCTGTCGGTTTTGGCTCCGCAGAAGGTGATCCTTCCAGCGGTTAGCCATTCACGGGAGGCGTGGAGGATGTACTTGACCGAGAAGCGTACTGGGAAGGCCAACCGCGACCTTGCGGAGGCGCTCTTCCGCGGTTCGACGCTGACTCAGCCGAGTCCGCTGGATTTGGCACTGCATGACGCATCTGTGCGCGGGACGCGCTTCCGGTGGTCCGTCTGGTGCCTCGCAATATCTATTGGCGCGCTCGCTGCTACTGTGGCGCAGCTTTCATGGCAGATGGTGAGGTGATAGCGCATGAGTGAGCCGATGTATGAACAGCAGGTAGACCCCGAGGTTGATGTGATCCTGCCGACGTACGACTACATCGAGAAGGGGGCTACGGCCGCCGACGGGTTGGAGAAGAAGTAAACGCGGTGTCCGGAAGCACGTGCGCCCCTCGTGCCTGTGCACGCTATGCCTGCCAGGCAGGGGGGTCGCATCTTGTATTGATGGGCTCTCGCGACGAAGGACCCCTCAGACGTGTGAGAGCCGTAGTTTCACGTTGCGGGGTGAGTTACCTGAATGACCGCTCTGACGCGGTCGCTGGCAACTCCGCGTCACGGCATCAGGTCCGGCATACAGAAAAGGCCCTCAGCTCTTGGGCGGAACGGGCTCCGAGCCGTGCAGCACGGCCAGTCGCGGCGGCTCGCCGACCGCCACCCCGCTGAACCGGTACGGCGTCCGCGACCGCGCGTCACCAACCGTCTCGACCACGTTCCCGGACGCCACGAACCACAGCACGTCACCACGCCGGTCGGCGACTACGCGCGACCACTCCCAGCCGAAGCCGATCGGCCGCGCGTACAGGTGCGCCAGGAACGCCCGCAGCTCGTCCCACCCGTACGCCTGCTCGCCCGCCTCCGAGCCGAGCAGCACCACGTCGCACGACGGCGCGAACAGCGCCAGCGTCGCCTCCGCGTCCCGGCCGGAGACGGCCGTGCCGAGCCGGTCGAGCAGGTCCCGCGCCACGGCGACAGCGTCCATGGCCGCACCGTAGCCACCGGCTGTCCACCGGGTTGTCCACAGGCGGTGCACAACTCAGAACAGGGCTGTGGACGACTCCAGGTCGAGCAGGGTGCGCTTGGCGTCCATGCCGCCGCCGAAGCCGGTCAGCGTGCCGTTCGCGCCGATGACACGGTGGCACGGCACGACGATGCCGATCGGGTTGCGGCCGTTCGCCGCGCCGACCGCGCGTGACGCCTTCGGCGAACCGACGCGCCGCGCCAGCTCGCCGTAGCTGATCGTCTCGCCGTACGGGATCAGCCGGAGCTGCTCCCACACCGCGAGCTGGAACGGCGTCCCGCGCGGCGCCAGCGGCAGGTCGAACTCCTTGAGGTCGCGCGCGAAGTACGCGCCGAGCTGCGCCGCCGCCTCGGCCAACACCGGGTCGTCGTCGTCGCGCTCGCCCGACACCGGCTTCACGCCGAACCACAGCCCGGTCAACGCCGCCCCGTCCGACTCCAGCAGCAACGCCCCGACGGGCGTGCCCTCTACCACGGTCCAGCTCACTCCGCGCCTCCCAGCGACGTCCACAGGTGCATCAGGGCGTACGACCGCCACGGCCGCCACGCCTCGGACAGGGTCTCGGCCGACATCCCGGGAGCGAGCCGCGCCAGCGCGTGCCGGACGCCGAGGTCGGTCGGCAGGAACGCGTCCGCGTCGCCGAGCGCGCGCAGCGCGATGTACGACGCGGTCCACGGCCCGATCCCCGGCAGCGCCAGTAGCGCCGACCGCGTCTCGGCGCGCGGCGCGCCCCGGTCGAGGTCGACCGCGCCGGCCGCGACGGCACCCGCCAGCCCGACCAGGGCTCGCGCCCGTGACCTCGGCATCGCGAACGCCGGCGGGTCGGCCCCGGCGAGCGCCGCGGCCGAAGGGAACAGGTGCGTCAGCGACCCGTCGGCGACGGGCAGCGGCGTCCCGTACGCCGCCACGAGCCGCGCCGCGAGCGTCCGCGCGCCGGCGACCGACACCTGCTGCCCGAGCACGGCCCGCACGGCGACCTCGAACCCGTCGACGTGCCCCGGCACGCGCAGCCCCGGCCGCTTCCGCACGAGCGGCCCGACGACGGGGTCGCCGGCGAGGGCGTCGTGCACCGCCAACGGGTCGGCGTCGAGGTCGAGCAGGCGGCGGCACCGCTCGACGGCGACCGGCAGGTCCGCGACGGAGGTGAGCCGCAGCGCGCAGCGGACGTACGACGGCAACGGCGTCAGCGCGACGACGCCGGGCCCGCCCGGCAGCCGCAGCGTCCGCCGGTACGTCCCGCCGGCGACCTCCTCGACGCCCGGCACCGCCCGCACCCCGAGGAAGTCCAGCAACGCTGCCCCGTCGAACGGCTCCCGCACCGCGAGCCGCAGCACTCCGTCACCGGACGTAGCGCGGGCGGACCGGGCCGCCCGCGAACGCAGCTCGCCCGGCGTGGCGTCGTAGGTCGCCCGCACGGTGTCGTTGAACTGCCGCACGCTGGCGAACCCGGCCGCGAACGCCACGTCCGCCAGCGGCACCGCCGTCGTCTCGGCGAGCATCCGCGCGGTGTGCGCGCGCCGCGCCCGCGCGAGCGCGAGCGGCCCGGCGCCGAGCTCGGCGACGAGGATCCGGTTGAGCTGACGCTCGCTGTAGCCGAGCCGCCGCGCCAGGCCCGGGACGCCGGCCCGCTCGACGACGCCGTCGTTGACGAGCCGCATGGCGCGGCCGGCGACGTCGGCGCGCACGTCCCACTCCGGCGAGCCGGGGGTGGTGTCGGGGCGGCACCGCTTGCACGCGCGGTACCCGGCGGCGAGCGCGGCGGCGGCCGTCGGGTAGAACGTCACGTTGACCCGCTTCGGCGTCGTCGCCGGGCAGCTCGGGCGGCAGAAGATGCGGGTCGTGCGGACGGCCGTGTAGAACACGCCGTCGAAGCGGCGGTCCCGGCTGAGGACCGCGCGGTAGCAGCGGTCCTGGTCCTCGATCACCCGCCCATCATGGCCCGCCGGCGGGACAACGGCTGGCGGGAATCGGACGTGGTCGCGAGGTGGCGCCGACGCGCCGAAGAACGGATCAGTCGAGCGGCGAGTCGGTCTCGGTGACGACGAGGTCGGTGGGCGCGTTGTGCACGGCCGGCACCCGGCCGAGCCGCCCCGCCTGGAAGTCCGCGAACGCCTGCCGCACCTCCGCCTCGGTGTTCATCACGAACGGCCCCGCCCAGGCGATCGGCTCCCGGATCGGCCGCCCGCCGAGCAGCAGCACCTCCATCGACGCCGACCGCCCGTCCCGCGAGGCGTCGGCGGCGACGGTGACGGCGTTGCCGGGGCCGAGGACGGCGAGCTGCGCCATCCGCAACGGCCGGCCTTCCGCGCCGACCGTGCCGCGCCCGGCGAGGACGTAGACGAGCGCGTTGAACGACTCCTCCCACGGCAGCACGACCCGCGCGCCGGGCGCGAGCGTGACGTGCAGCATCGTCATCGGCGTGTACGTCGAGCCGGGGCCGCGCAAGGCGCCGACCGACCCGGCGATGACGCGGACCAAGGCGCCGCCGTCGGGCGACGTGCCGAGCGCGACCTGGGACGCGCCGAGGTCCTGGTAGCGCGGCGGCACCCACTTCTGCGCGGCGGGGAGGTTGACCCACAGCTGGAGGCCGTGGAACAGCCCGCCGGACGCGACGACCTCCTCGGGCGGCGTCTCGATGTGCAGGATGCCCTGGCCGGCCGTCATCCACTGCGTGTCGCCGTCGGAGATGAGCCCGCCGCCGCCCTCGCTGTCCGCGTGGCGCAGCAGCCCGTCGATCATGTACGTGACGGTCTCGAAGCCGCGGTGCGGGTGCCACGGCGTGCCCTTCGGCTCGCCCGGCCCGTAGTCGACCTCGCCCATCTGGTCGAGGTGGATGAACGGGTCGAGGTCGCCGAGGTCCGCGCCCGCGAACGCCCGGTACACCGGGAACCCCTCGCCCTCGAGCCCGCGCGGCGCGGTCGTCACCGAACGCACCGCGCGCTGGCGCGCCTCGGCGGGCGCGGCGATGCGCGGGAGCGTCGTGACGTCGTCGACGGTGACAGCGGGCACGGCGGCCTCCAGGGGACGGGATCGCTACGCCCCACCTTCCCGCGTCCGCGCGGACCACGCCCGCCGACGTAGCCTTGCCCGCATGGCTGACGACGACGGCGTGGTCTTCCCCGAGGCAGGCGGCACCCGGAGCACGAGCGCGTTCGGGCGGTCGGTGGTGGCGGACGCGCTGCGCGCGGTCGACCCGGTGGGGTCCGCCGCGGCGGCGCGCGACACCAACTGGCGGCGCGGCTACCTCACCCACTTCCGCCGCCTGGTGGAGGCGGGGCTGCCCACCGCCGACGCCGCGGTGACCGTCGCGACCGACGGGCTGACCGCCGCGCGCGACCGGATGCGCTACCTCACCGCGAAGGGCGAGGAGGTGCCGCTGGCGGAGGCGTTCGACGCGGCGCGCGCCGGCGACGTCGAGACGGTGACCGTCACCGGCGACGCGGAGCGGGAGACGGAGCTGGCGCTGCCGTACCGCGGCGAGCGGCTCACCGGCGACGCGCTGCGCCGCCGCCTCGACGCGTGGGTCGAGGGCGGCATCGTGGAGCCGTCGGTGGCCGAGGCGGTGCGCGACGTGCAGGTCAACCCGGAGTGGCTCGACCTGTCCGGGTACCGCGTCGTCGTGCTCGGCGCGGGCGCGGAGATGGGGCCGTTGCGGTCGCTGCTGCGCTGGGGCGCGGACGTCGCGGCGGTCGACCTGCCGCGGCCCGACGTGTGGGAACGCGTGCTGCGCTCGGTGCGCGAGGGGGCGGGGACGCTGCGCGTGCCGGTCCGCGCCGAGGCGCCGCGCACCGGCGACCTCGCGAAGCGCGCCGGGCTGGACCTGCTCACCGACCTGCCGACCGTCGCCGACTGGCTGCTCGGCATCGACGGCCGGCTCGTGCTCGGCAACTACGTCTACGCCGACGGCGCCACGAACGTCCGCCTCGCGCTCGCCGTGGACGCCCTCACCACGCGCGTCGCGGGGGAGCGGCCGGACACCGCGCTCGCGTTCCTCGGCACGCCGACCGACGTGTACGCGGTGCCGGGGGAGGCGGTGGCGTTCTCGACCGAGGCGTACGGCCGCCGCAACGCCGTCAAGGCGCTGCGCCGCCCGCTCAAGGCGGTGAGCGCCGGGCGGCTGCTGCGCCGCAACTACGCGCCCGGCAGCGACCCCGGCATCAACGACAGCCTGGTGCCGCAGCAGGGCCCGAACTACGCGCTGGCCAAGCGGGTGCACCGCTGGCGCGCGACGGTGGCGCGGCACGAGGGGACGGACGTGTCGTTCCACGTCGCGCCGGCGACGCGGACGCGGTCGGTCGTGAAGAACCGCGTGCTGGCGTCCGCCTACGCGGGCGCGAAGCCGTTCGGGATCGAGGTGTTCGAGCCGGAGACGAGCAACACGCTGATGGCGGCGCTGCTCGTCCACGACCTGCGCAACCCGCGCCCGCCGCGCGAGCACCCGTGGCGGGACGAGGCGTACGCGGCGGCGCACGGCGGGCTGTGGCGCTCGGCGTACGACCCGCGCAGCGCGCTCGGCCTCGCCGTGCTGCTCGGTCTGGCCGGCGCCCGCGGCTGACCGCTACTTCGGCGGCAGCGAGCCGGCGAACGCGACGCCGCGGCCGATCCACGTCCGCAGGACGTCGTCCTCGAGCACCTCGCCGGCGACGACGAGCCAGCCCGCCGACGTGCGGCCACCCATGACGAACGGCCGCACTCCCGGCTCGGTCAGCAGCGCGGGCTGGTCGTCCGGGCCGCAGCGGACGAGCAGGTCGTCGCCCATCACGCCGACGGCCATGTTGCCGTCGAGCAGGAACGCCAGCCCGCCGAACGTCTTCTTCTCCGGCAGCCCGCCCGCCAGGTCCCGGACCCGCTCCGCGAGCGTCTCGTCGTACGCCATGGCGTCCTCCTACCCCGTCAGTGTCGCGACCGCGGCGGCCGGGTCGGCCGACGGCGGCCCGGCCAGCTCCCACGCCTTGCCGGCGCGGCGGAAGGGGTACCAGCGGCCGTCCCGCCCGAGCCGGAGCTGCCGGGCGTCGGAGGCGTCGCTGACGCGGTTCTGCCAGGCGTGCGCGCCGGCGCCGAGGGCCGCGACCGCCTCGGCGACGTCCGACTCGTCCGGCGCCCATGTCTCGTCCAGCACCACGAGCGCCGCCCGCCCGCCGCGCGCCCACGCCTGCGCCCGGCGGGAGAGCTGGTGGGCCGGCAGCCCGGCGCGCTTGGCCAGCCGGTCCAGCCGCTTCGTGCCGAGCAGCGCCGCCGCGCGCCGCGCCAGGTCCTCCTCGACGGTGAGGCCGAGCCCGCCGTCGCCGGCGCCGGTGAGCAGCTCCCACGCGCGCAGCGCCGCGTCGGCGGCGAGGGCCTCGAGGTCGGTCGCGCGGACGCTGCCCGCGGGCGGCTCGCCGACGAGCGGCGCGGGCCGGCCGGGCCGGGCCGGCGGGAGCGGCAGGTCGGGCAGCGGCGCCGGCTCCCGCGCGAACGCCTCGGCCGCGTCCACGTCGTCGCGCACCGACTCCGCGGCGGGGGCCGCACCCCCGGAACGCCTGGCGCGCAACGCCTCCAGCACCTCGTCGCGGGTCCGTCCGCGCAGCAGCAGCAGCTCGAACGGGTCGTTGTCGAGCAGGTCCGCGACGAGGAAGCAGACCGCCGAAGCGTGCTTGCAGGGGTCGCCCCAGTCGGGGCAGGTGCAACGGAACCGCAGCTCGCCCGGCTCCGGCAGCAGCGACACGCCCGCGTCGCCGACGTCGGTGACCAGCTCCTGCGGCAGCTCGCCGTCGAGCAGCGCGGCGGCGTGGGCGATGCGTGCCGACACGACGTCGAGGACGCGTTCCCACTCCTCGCGGCGGAACGCGCGCAGCGTCACCCGCGTCTCGTACGGCACCGCCCGCCCGCCCTGCACGCTCGCCGTGACCGAGCCCGGCGCGACGTCGAGGGTGCGGACCGCGCCGCTGCGCGCGTAGGACCGGCCGCGCGACAGCCGCCCCGCGTCGAGGCCGCTGCGCGTCTCCAGCGCGTCGATCCACGCGCGGCCCCACCACGTCGTCCCGAACGGCCGCCGTGCCCCCGGCCCCTTCGGCGCGGGGAGCCGGTGCGCCGACTCGTACCACTCGCTCACGCGAGGCTCACCAGCTCGGCCAGCTCGGCGTCGGACAGCTCGGTCAGCCACGCCTCGCCGGTGCCGACGACGGACTCGGCGAGGTCGCGCTTCGCGGCCATGACGGCGGCGATGCGGTCCTCCAGCGTCCCCTCGGCGATCAGCCGGTGCACCTGCACCGCGCGGTCCTGGCCGATCCGGTACGCGCGGTCGGTGGCCTGGTCCTCGACGGCGGGGTTCCACCAGCGGTCGTAGTGGATGACGTGGGTGGCGCGGGTGAGGTTCAGGCCGGTGCCGCCGGCCTTGAGCGAGAGCAGGAACACCGGCACGTCGCCCGCCTGGAACCGCGTCACCATCTCCTCGCGGCGGCGCACCGGCACCGCGCCGTGCAGGAACAGCGTGCCGACCCCCCGGGCGTTGAGGTGCGCCTCGAGCAGGTGGCCCATCGCGACGTACTGCGAGAACACGAGCACCGCGTCGCCCTCGTCGACGATGACGTCGGCGAGCTCGTCCAGCGCCGCCAGCTTGCCGGACCGCCCCGGCAGCGGGCCGTCCTGGTGCAGGTACTGCGCCGGGTGGTTGCAGATCTGCTTCAGCTCGGTGAGCAGCTTGAGGACGAGGCCGCGGCGTTCGATGCCCGCCTTGCTCGCGATGCTCTCCAGCGCCTCCGCGACGACCGCCTGGTACAGCGTCGCCTGCTCCGCCGTCAGCGGCACGACCCGGTCGGTCTCGATCTTCGGCGGCAGCTCGGGGGCGATCCCGGGGTCGGACTTCCTGCGGCGCAGCAGGAACGGCCGCACGACACGCGCGAGGCGTTCGGTCGCCTCCGGGTCGTGGTAACGCTCGACCGGCACGGCGACGGAGCGGCGGAACCGGTCGAGCGGGCCGAGCAGCCCCGGCGTCGTCCAGTCGAGGATCGCCCACAGGTCGGTGAGGCGGTTCTCGACGGGCGTGCCGGTGAGCGCGACCCGCGCGTCGGCGGGGATCGCGCGCAGCTCGCGCGCGCCGCGGGAGAGCGGGTTCTTCACGTGCTGCGCCTCGTCCGCGACGGCCAGACCCCAGCGCACCTCCGCCAGCGCCGCGCGGTCGCGGCGCACCATGCCGTACGTCGCCAGCACGATCTCGTCGTCGCGCAGCCCGGCGAGGTGCCGCTCACCGCCGTGGAAGCGGCGTACCGGCACGTCCGGCGCGAACCGCGCGACCTCCCGCTCCCAGTTGCCGAGCAGGCTGGTCGGGCAGACGACCAGCGTCGGCCGCGACGGCCGCCGCAGCAGGTGCAGCGCGATGAGCTGCACCGTCTTGCCGAGGCCCATGTCGTCGGCGAGGCAGCCGCCGAGGCCGAGCTGCGTCATCTGCGCGAGCCAGCGCAGGCCGCGGAGCTGGTACGGCCGCAGCGTCGCCGTCAGCCCCTCCGGCGGGTCGACCACGAGCGTGTCGCGGCTGCCCGCCAGGTCGGCGAGGGTGCGGGCGAGGTCGGCGACGCCGCCGTGCGCCTCGAACTCGACGACCTCGTCCTCCACCACGATCCGCCCGGTGAGCGACGCGGCCAGCGCCTCCATCGCGCCGATGCGTTGCGGGCGCCGGCGGCGGAGACGTTCGATCAGGGCGGCGTCGACCTTGAGCCAGCGGCCGCGCAGGCGGACCAGCGGCCGCTTCGCCTCGGCCAGCTCGGCCAGCTCCGCGTCGGTCAGCAGCTCGCCGCCGACCCGGGCCTCCCAGCGGAACTGGAGCACCTCGTCCAGCGAGAACCCCTTGCCGCCCTCGCTGTCCAGCGACGGCGTCGCCGCGACCGCGCGCACGGTCACGCCGTCGAGCAGCAGCTCCTTCGGCCAGAGCACCTCGAGGCCGGCGGCGTTGAGCGCCTCCGCGCCGTCGCCGAGCAGGTCGGCGATCGCGTCGTCGTCCAGCGTCACCTCGCTCGGCGCCTTCGTCGCGAGCGCCCGCCCCAGCGGCGGCCACGCCCGCGCGCCCCGGCGCAGCGCGAGCAGCAGGTCGTTCTCGGCGTTCGGGCCGAGGCGGTCCAGCACCGCGGCGGGGGAGGTCCACAGGTCCGCCGCGTCCACCACCAGGCTCGGGTCGTCGCGGCCGCGGAGCTGGATCACCGCGACCAGCGTCTCCTCGTCGCGCTCCTCGATCCGCAGCCCGGCGCGGGCGCCGGAGAGGCCGCGCGAGTTGTCCTCCAGCCACGGCTTCAGGTGGCCGGCATCGGTGCGCGCCGTGGCGGCGTACGCCTGGCCCTCCGCCGTCAACGGCGCCGCCGCCGTCCGCACCATCGTGTCCGCGACCGCGTCGCAGAACTCCCGCACCACCGCCGCCGCGCTCCGCATCCGCAACGGCCGCGTCCCCGGCACCGCGATCGCGTGCGCCTCCGGCGGGCAGGCCGCCACCAGCGCGGCGAGACGTTCGGCGTCCTCGGCGTCCAGCGGCCCGATCCGCCAGGCGTCCCAGCCGCCGTCGGTCACCGCCGGCTGGAGCCGGCCGCGCGCGACGAGCGTCAGCGCCCAGGTCGCCGCCGCGCACCAGAACCGCGCGCTGGGGGAGGCGGCGTTGCCGTCGACGAGGTTCGCGACCGCCTCGCGGACGCCGTAGCGGGAGACGGCGACGGTCTGCCGGCGCGGGCCGTCGGCGGTGGCCACGACGAGGTCGGCGGTGCCGCGCGCGAACGGCTCCGCCACCGCGAGCACCCCGGCGCGCGGCGGATCGTCCGGCAGGAACGTCGCCTGCCCCCGCCACTCCATCCGGCCAGCCTACGTCCGGTCACGCGTTATGGCAGCACCGCGTCCACAACGCGTCAGTGGCTGATTCACGCCGTATCGCCGGCTAGACATGGGTCATGGCTCGCACGTATCCGCCCGAGGCCTACGCGCCGGACGGCACGCTGTGGTGGCGGCTGACGCACCACCCCGGGCAGAAGAGGGAGTACGGCGACGAGCTCAAGCTCGCCGCGTGGCTCGCGTTCAACATCCCCGAAGGCGGACGTTTCACGATGCGGGACCTCCGCCGCGCGCTCGGGTCGGCTGTGGGCAGACCGAACGATGCCGAGCACCTGAACCGGCGCCTCCGCAACCTGCGGCCAGACGGATGGGTCATCGACTCCGGCCTCAGCAACGCCGATGTGCCGTCGGACGCGTACGAGCTCAAGAGGATCGGCTGGCACCCAGGGCTTGGGACACGACGGCCGCCGCGTCGCGGAGTGTCCAGCCGGCTCGCGCGAGTCGTCATCGAGCGCGACCGCCGCCGGTGCGTCGTGTGCGGGGTCGGCGGGGGCGAGCCGTATCCGGCGGCGCCGCACACACCGGCGGTGCTCACGGCCGGGCACCGGGTTCCGGCGATGCGCGCGACGCGGGCGAGCAGTGCCGACGAGCTGCAAGCCGAGTGCCTGCGCTGCAACGGATCGGTGCGCGACACGCTGCCCGACCCCCCGACGCTCCCGGAGGTGCTTCCGGCGGTTGCGCGGTTGAGCCGGGCCGAGCGGCTGATGCTGCTGCGGTGGCTGACGGCGGGTCACCGGCTGCGTTCACAGCTCGACGACGTGCACGACCAGATCCGGATGCTCTCACCCGACGAGCAGGCTCAGGTGGTGCACACGCTCAGGATGATGCTCGGCACGTACGCGGAGGGGCTCGATGCGTGATCCCGAGCTGGACCTCGTGTTCGGGTACCTCGAGGAGCTCGACCCGCTGGGTGAACGGTTCGATCGCGTCATCCGCGGCACGTTCGACCAGCTCTACGACGGCCAGCGCACCGGGCGCTACGACCCGCGCGACCTGTACAAGACGGAGCGGACGCACTGCGGGACGCTGATCGAGATCAACACGCACCGGGAGTTCCGGTTCGGCAACGGCGCGGTGCTCGACTACCTGATCGAGGGAACTGAGGTCGACTGCAAGTACAGCCAGACCCTCGGCGGCTGGATGATCCCGCCCGAGGCGCTCGGCCACCTGTGCCTCGTCGTGACCGCGTCGGACACCCGGTCCCTGTTCTGGGTCGGGATCGTGCGCGTCCAGCCGGAGCTGCTCAACGAAGGCCGGAACCGGGACCAGAAGCGATCCCTCAACGTGGAGGGCAGGAGGAGCATCCGCTGGTTGCACTACGAGCGGCCCCTCACGGAGAACCTGTTGCTGCAGCTGTCCGAAGAGGAACGCTACGAGATCGTCGCCCGGTACCCCGGCCGGAACGGGCAGCGGCGGATCAACGAGCTGTTCCGTCGCGTCCAGGGGCGAGTCATCACCCGCACCGTCGTCGCCACCGTTGCGCAGCAGGACGACTACATGAAGCGGGTCCGCGGCAACGGCGGCGCCCGCTCCCACCTTCGCGAGGAAGGCATCGTCATCCTCGGCGACTACCAGGCCCATCAGCGGGTCGCGCGTGACCTGGGGATCGTGGAGCCGCGGGCAGGCGGATTCGTGAGCGTGCGCCTCGTTCCGGCCGATGAGCCGGGCCCGGCTCAGACCGAGCTGGACGGTCGGCTGTGGCGGGTGGCGGACCCGGGTGATCCCGTGGTCGAGGCGCCGTTGCTGCCCGACGTGCGCCGCGGCGCTTCCGAGTGAGCCGAGCGCCGCTCTTGGACAGCCTGTTCGACGGTCGCGACCGCTTCCTCCAGCGGCTCGTGCTCCCACACGCGGATCACCTGCCACCCGGCCTCCCGGAGCGACGTTGTCACCTCGTGGTCCCGGGCCACATTGCGCTGGAGCTTCGGCGACCAGTACCACTCGTTGTTGCGTGGTGGCTTGCTGTGGTCAGGGCAGACGTGCCAGAAACACCCGTCGACGAACACGGCCACCCGAAGGCGCGTGAACACGATGTCCGGCCGGACGCGGACACCAGGAACGTCGACGCGGAGGTCCTTCCGGAACCGGTAGCCGAGCCGGTGCAGGGCCGACCGCAGCGCGAGCTCCGGTTTGGTCCCGGTGCGCTTGTTCGCGCGCATGTTCCGTGACCGGCCCTCGTTGAGCGGCAAGGGCACACGCCGCGCGTCGACTGGGTCGCCGGACGACACGTCGGCCGAACGCCGCCGCTTCGGACTTGTCAGCCCCACGCTGTAGGAGACTAGACGCGGCTGCTTCCCCGGCCGCGCGCCATGTTCCACGAGCCGAGGAGACCCGTGCCCGCACACGACGTCGTCGAGATCTGCGCCGGAGCCGGCGGTCAGTCGCTGGGGCTTCATCTTGCCGGGTTCCGTCACCGGCTGGCCGTCGAGCTGGACGCGACAGCAGCACAGACTCTGGCGCTGAACCTCGCGAGGCTGCACGAAGATCCCGACATCGCCTGTGATCACGCGCCCGACATCGTCCGGGTCGGTGACGTCGCGGACCCCGATGTATGGCACCCGGAGGATTACGAGGGGGTCGACCTTCTCGCCGGCGGCGTCCCGTGCCCGCCGTTCTCGGTGGCTGGGAAGCAGCTGGGCGCGGCCGACGAACGCGATCTCTTCGCGTGGGCAGTCGAGCTCGCGGGGCGTGTCCGGCCGCGGGCGGTGATGCTGGAGAACGTCCGCGGTCTCGCCTCGCCACGATTCGCCGGATACCGCCAGGCGATCGCCGACCGGCTGCACGAGCTCGGGTACTGGTCGGAGTGGCGCATGCTTCAGGCCGCGGATTTCGGAGTCCCCCAGCTACGGCCGCGGTTCGTGCTGATCGCGTTGCGGCCGGAGGTCGCGCCGTACTGGTCGTGGCCGGAGGAGGAGCGGACGGACCTGACGGTGGGGGAGGTGCTGCTCGACCTCGTGAGTGCTGGCGGGTGGAGTGGCGCGGCTGACTGGGCCACGCGGCGCGCCACCGGGATCGCGCCCACGATCGTCGGCGGCAGCAAGAAGCACGGGGGTCCCGACCTCGGCCCGACACGCGCGAAGCGTGCGTGGGCAGAGCTCGGGGTCGACGCGCACGGCATCGCCGACGCCCCGCCGCCACGGACTGCGCCAAAGTCGCACCTGCCACGGCTGACCACCGACATGGTGGCACGGTTGCAGGGGTGGTACGGAGGTGAGTACCGGTGGGACTTCGTCGGCCGGAAGACGAGTGTGTACCGGCAGATCGGTAACGCCTTCCCGCCGCCTGTCGCGCGTGCCCTTGGCGTGCAGCTGCGGCGTGCGTTCGCGGCGCAGGGGGAGCCGGTGCGCGTGGCCGGCCGTCACGAGCCACACGACCTCGTCTACCAGATCCTCCGGGACGCCGATGAGTTCGTGACGGAGAGCCGGATCCTCGAACGTGCGGGTGGCCTGATCGAGGCCGGGGAGCTGCGGCGGCGGGTGGAGCTGCTGGATCGCGACTTCGTGATCTTCGACCTCGAGATCAACGGTGAACGGGCGTGGCGGCTGGGCGACTTCCGCGCGTTCCGCGGGCAGGAGGACCATCCCCGGCACGCGGTGTTCGCCGACCGTTCGCGGCTGTCCCGGATCTCCTGATCAGGTAGGCAACGGCGCGTCCTGGCCCGGGCTGGCGGGCCGCGTTGGTAGCGTCGGGGCTCCGCCCTGACCCGCTCGACCGAAAGCCGCCGTGACGCTCGCGACCGCCTCGTACGACCCGTCCCCGCCGCTGCGCGCCTGGCAGCGGCGCGCGCTCGTCGCCTACCTCCAGCGCCGCCCCCAGGACTTCCTGGCGGTCGCGACGCCGGGCGCGGGCAAGACGACGTTCGCGCTCCGGGTCGCGGCCGAGCTGCTCGCCGACCACACGGTCCAGGCGGTGACGGTGGTGACGCCGACGGAGCACCTGAAGAGCCAGTGGGCGCTCGCCGCGGCGGCGGCCGGGATCCCGCTGGACCCGACGTTCAGCAACGCCGTCGCGCGGACCAGCCGCGACTTCACCGGCGTGGCGGTGACGTACGCGCAGGTGGCGGCGCACCCGATGCTGCACCGGGCGCGCACGGAGGCGCGGCGGACGCTGGTGATCCTCGACGAGATCCACCACGCGGGCGACGCGAAGTCGTGGGGCGACGCGGTCCGGGAGGCGTTCGGGCCGGCGGCGCGGCGGCTGGCGCTGACGGGCACGCCGTTCCGCAGCGACACCAACCCGATCCCGTTCGTCACGTACGAGGCGGGCGCGGACGGCATCCAGCGCAGCAGCGCGGACCACTCCTACGGCTACGCCGACGCGTTGCGCGACCGGGTCGTGCGGCCGGTGCTGTTCCTCGCGTACAGCGGCGAGATGCGCTGGCGCACGTCGGCGGGCGACGAGGTCGCCGCGACGCTCGGCGCCGACCTGACGCCCGACGCGGTCAACGCAGCCTGGCGCACCGCGCTGGACCCGAAGGGCGAGTGGATCCCGACCGTCCTCCAGGCGGCCGACCAGCGGCTGACCGCGAAGCGGCGGGAGATGCCCGACGCGGGCGGCTTGGTCATCGCGAGCGACCACGCCAGCGCGCGGTCGTACGCCGCGCTGCTGCGGCGGATCACCGGCGAGGCGCCGGCGGTGGTGCTCTCCGACGACCCGAAGGCGTCCGGCAAGATCGCGGCGTTCGGCGCCTCGAACGACCGCTGGCTGGTGGCGGTGCGGATGGTGTCGGAGGGCGTCGACGTGCCGCGCCTCGCGGTCGGCGTCTACGCGACGAGCGTGTCGACGCCGCTGTTCTTCGCGCAGGCGGTGGGGCGGTTCGTGCGGGCGCGGACGCCGCGGGAGACGGCGAGCGTGTTCCTGCCGAGCGTGCCGACGCTGCTCGCGCTCGCCGCCGAGATGGAGGTCGAGCGCGACCACGCGCTGCAACGCCCGCTGCGCGACGGCGAGTGGGACGACGACCTGCTCCGCGAGGCCAACACGACGCGCACGACGCCGGACCTCGACGCGCCCGGGTTCGAGGCGCTCGGCGCGTCGGCGCACCTGGACCGCGTCATCTTCGACGGCGCCGACTACGGCTCCACCGCCGCGCCCGGCACGCCCGAGGAGGAGGAGTACCTGGGCCTGCCGGGGCTGCTCGACGCCGACCAGGTGGCGGTGCTGCTGCAACGCCGCCAGGCCGAGCAGCAGGCCGCGCTGCGGCGGCGCAAGGAGGAGCCGCGGGCGTTGACGCCGCACGAGGAGCTGGCGGCGTTGCGGCGCGAGCTGAACGGCCTGGTCAACTCCCGCACGCTGCGCACCGGCCTCTCCCAGGCGGTGATCCACGCCGAGCTGCGCCGCGCCTGCGGCGGCCCGCCGACGGCCGAGGCGAGCATCGACGAGCTGCGGAAGCGGATCGCGTACCTTCGGGGGTAGATCAAGTACGGGTCGCCGCGCGCCGACGAGGTACCCGACGAACGGGGTGACGATGGTTGCGGGGGAGTCGGCCTGGCGGCACGCCGAGGACTGCCGGCGCCGGGCGCTGGAGTACGGCCGCCTGGCGGGCGAGTATGCCGCCGAGGCCGAGCGGTTCGAGCTGGCCGGGCGGACCGAGGCGCAGGTGGGCTGGCGGCTGTCCGCCCTCGACGTGTATGGCTGGACGCTGCTCGCCGACCGCCGCTGGCCCGGCACTCGCGATGCCAACGTCGACGCCATCTCGGTCGGCCCCGGCGGTGTCCTCGTGGTGGACGTCAAGGCGTGGGCGGAGCCGCGGGTCGAGGACGGGCGGCTGTACCGCGGGGACGAGGACTGCCAGGACGCCCTCGACGCGGTCACGGCGATCGCCGAGCTCGCCGAGCAGAGCGCCGGCGAGGTCGGGCTGGCGCCGTTGGCGGTCGTCCCGGTGATCGTGCTGGCCGGTCAGCGCGGCTTGAACGCGACCCTGGGACGCGTGGCGGTGATCGGCGAGTACGACCTGCCCCGCTACTGCGTCTCCCGCGGCAGGCGGCTGGACGAGGAGCAGCGCGCGCAGGTGCTCGAGGTGCTCGAACGTGACTTCCCGCCGTACGACGCGCCGCCCGCGCTGTTCTCGCCCGTCGTCGCCGACCCGGTGCTGCCGGCCGTGCAGCCGGAGCTGTTCGACGTGGACGAGCTGGTGGCGGCGGACCTGGCGTCGGTGCTCGCGGAGCCGATCGAGTCGTGGATGACGTGGCTGCACCCGGACCAGGCGCGCCTGGTGGCGAGGTCGTGGAACGGCCCGTCCCGCATCACCGGCCCCGCCGGGACCGGCAAGACGGTCGTGGGGCTGCACCGTGTGGCGTACCTGGCGCGCACGCGGCCGGGACGGCTGCTCTGGGTCTCGTACGTGAAGACGCTGTCGCGCACGATGCGCGCTTGCTACGAGCGCATGGCCCCGGACACGCTGGAACGCGTGGACTTCACGAACCTCCACGCCTGGGCGCACGGCCTGCTGCGCGACCGCGGCGTGGCGGTGCGCGTCGATCCGGCCGCCGCCCGCGCGGCGTTCGACGGCGCCTGGGAGAGGGTCGGCGAGCGGGGCGCGCTGCGCAACGTCGACCAGTCGAGGACGTACTGGCGCGAGGAGATCGACCGGGTCGTGAAGGGGCGTGGGCTGACGGCGTTCGCGCAGTACCGCGACCTCGACCGGATCGGCCGGCGGACGGCGTTGCGGGCCGAACACCGGAAGGCGCTGTGGGACCTGTACGAGGCGTACGAGGCGGCGTTGCGCGAGGCACGCGCGCACGACTTCAACGACGTGCTCGCGATGGCGCTGGCCGAGGTACGCGCCCGGCCACTGGACCCGGAGTACGCCGCGGTCGTGGTGGACGAGGTCCAGGACCTCACCTGCGTCGGCCTCCGGCTGCTGCACGCCGTCAGCGGCGACCGGCCGGACGCGCTGGTGCTGATCGGCGACGGGACGCAGGCGGTCTACCCGGGCGGGTTCACGTTCGCGGAGGCCGGTGTCGCGGTCGTGGGGCGTTCGGTGCGGCTGCGGACGAACTACCGCAACGCGGCCGAGATCCTGGCCGCGGCGGCGCGGGTCGGTGCCACGGCGGCGTACGACGACGGCGACGCCGCCGACGACGGGGCCACCACGGTGGTGCGACCGGGCGGTCGCGCCGTGCCGCACGAGGCGCGGACCGTGCGTGAGCACGACGACGCGCTGGTCGCGGCGCTCCGCCACGCACTCGCGCGGCCGGGCGTACGGCGTAGCGACGTCGCGGTGCTGGCCGCGCACCGTCACGTCGTCGGCCGCTACCTCCGGCTGCTGCGCCGCGTGGGTCTCGACGTGGTCGACCTCGCCGACCACGACGGGCGGCCGGACGACCGCGTACGGGTGGGCACGTTCAAGCGTGCGAAGGGGCTGGAGTTCAAGTACGTGCTCCTGCCGCAGCTCGACCCCGGCGACCTACCGCGGCAGCCGGACGAGAGCGACGCCGCCTACCGCGAGCGCCGCGAGCTCGCCGCGCGCGAGCTCTACGTGGGCATGACGCGGGCGCGCGACGGCCTGTGGCTGGGGACGGTGGCCGAGGAGGCGCGGGCCACGGCCTGATCGGGTAGGAACGTCCTCGTGCCCGGCCCGCGGATCGAACCCAGGCGGTGGACGCCGCCGCCGATCCCGGCGCGCGCGCGGCTGAGCGCCGGCGCGGACCGGTTCCCGCCGCTCGACCTGATCCCGCTGCCCGGCGCCGCGCCGGAGGACGTCGTCGTGGACGCGGCCGGGCGGCTGCTCACCGGCGTCGCCGGCGGCGCGATCCTGCGCGTCGACCCGGAGAGCAGGCGCGTCGAGCAGGTCGGCGACGTGGGCGGCCGGCCGCTCGGGCTCGAGGTGCTGCGCGACGGGCGGGTGCTGGTCTGCCACGACCAGCGGGGGCTGCTCCGGCTCGACCCCGACACGGGCGCGGTCGAGACGCTGGTGGAAAGCGTGGCGGGGGAGCGGCTGCTGTTCACGAGCAACGCCGTGGAGGCCGGCGACGGCACGGTGTACTTCACGCAGTCGTCGCGGCGGTTCGGCTTCGACCACTACCGCGCGGACCTGCTAGAGCACAGCGGGACCGGGCGCGCGTTCCGGCTGGACCCGAACGGCGACGTCGACGTCGTCGCCGACGGCCTCGACTTCGCGAACGGCGTCGCGCTCGGCGCGCGCGAGGAGTCGCTGGTGGTGGCGGAGACGGCGGCGTACCGGCTGACGCGGATCACGTTGGCCGGCGAGCGCGCGGGGGAGCGGCGGCCGCTGGTCGACAACCTGCCCGGCTTCCCGGACAACATCGCGCGCGGCCCGTCCGGCCTGATCTGGGTGGCGATGCCGAACCCGCGCGACCGCCGCCTCGACGCGGCGCTGCCGCGCGCGCCGTGGCTGCGCCGGGCGGTCTGGCGCTTCCCCGAACGCCTCCAGCCGCAGCCGGCGCGCACGGTCTGGGTGCTCGGCGTCAACGAGTACGGCGTCATCCAGAAGGACTTCCAGGCGCCGGGGGACCGGTACGCGTTCGCGACCGGCGTCGCCGAGCACGGCGGCCGGCTGTACCTGGCGAGCCTGTCGGAGAGCGCGCTCGCGGTGCTCGACCTCGACGGGCACGCGCCGGAGACCGAGGCGCAGGTCGCCGCGCGGTACGCCGCCCGCGACGCGGACCGCGACGTCGCGCGCGCCGCCGACGAGGCGGAGTGGGCGACGGTGCGGCAGGCGCTCGCCGACGCGGGCGTCGACCCGGTGGACCTGGGGCGGTTCGTCAACGACACGACGCACCTGCGCGGGTCGACGTTCGACGAGCGCGCGGCGATGCCGGTGCTGCTCGACCTGCTGCCCCGGCTGGACCGGCCGCGCGTCGTCGACTCGGTCGCGATGCACCTCAACGGCGCGTGGGCGCGGCCGGGCGCGTACGGCGCGCTGCTGGCGGCGTTCCGCCGCTGGGCGCCGGAGCACCCGACCACGGGGTGGCACGTCGCCGACGCGCTCGTCACGGCGGCCGACGCGAGCCGGCTGGACGACCTGCTCGCGATCGCCGCGGACCCGCGCTACGGCACCGCGCGGCAGCCGGTGGTGGAGAAGCTGTGGCGGTTCCGCAAGGACCCGCGCGTGGCGCCCGCCGTGACGGCGCTGCTGGACGACCCGGACGTCGCGCGGCAGGCGGCGTCGGCGCTGCGCCGCGCCGTCAGCCGCCCGCGGAAGAAGGCGTGAGGGTCTCCGGGAACACCGCCATCTGCACGAGGTCGTGGTAGCGGCCGTCCCGGTAGTACGCCTGCCGCCGCACGCCCTCCTCGACGAACCCGACGCGTTCGTACGCGCGCCGCCCGGCGACGTTGCCGGGGAAGACGGAGAGGGAGACGCGGACGAGGTTCATCCGGTCGAACGCGAACCGGCAGAGCGTGCGCGTCGCGTCGGTGCCGTAGCCGCGGCCGCGGTAGGCGGGCTCGCCGATCATCACGGCGAGCTCGGCGTGCCGGTGCTCGCGCGACGGCGCGATCAGCCCGCAGAGCCCGATCAGCTCGCCGGTGTCGCGGGCGACGACGGAGAACCACACCTGCTCGAACGACATCGCGGGAGCGGCCGCGAGCCGCGCCGACATCAGCTCCGCCGGCAACGGCGGGTAGATGCGGTCCCACCACCGGATGGTCTCCGGGTCGGACATCCACCGGTGCAGCGCGACCCCGTCGTCCGGCTCGCGCGCCCGCAACGTCACCCGCTCGCCGTGGTAGGTCACCGCAGCTCCCCGCGCAGCAGGCCCATGAGGTACTCGTCGTGCCAGGCGCCGTCGATCCACAGCGCGCGGCGGCGGTGCACCTCGCGGACGAAGCCGAGGCGTTCGTAGAGCGCGACGGCGCGGGCGTTGCCGGCGACGACCTCGAGCTCGACCCGGTCGAGGTTCATCTGCTCGAACCCGAAGCGGCACAGCGTGCGCATCGTGTCGGTGCCGTAGCCGCGGCCGCGGTAGGCGGCGTCGCCGATGACGAGGAACGCCGTCGCCAGCCGGCGCTCCGGCGACGCCTCGACCAGCCCGGCGGTGCCGACCGGCGTGCCGGTCGCGGTGTCCACGACCGTGAACCGCGCGTCCGCGAACGACATCGGCTCGCCCGGCACCTCGAACGACTCCGGCCCGAACGGGTACGGCATGAGCAGCCACCGGGTCGTCCCCGGGTCGGCGTACCAGCGGCGGGCGTGCTCGACGTCGCCGGGGGCCCGCGCCCGCAACGTCACCAGCGCGCCGGCGATCACGGCGCCGGCTCGGGGTCGGTCGCGAGCCGGCCCATGAGCAGGCAGTCGTGCCAGCGGCCGCCCTTCCAGAACCGGTCCCGCGCCACGCCCTCGCGCACGAACCCCGCCTTCTCGTACGCGCGGACCGCGGCCGCGTGCTCGGCGAACACCCACAGGTGGACGCGGTGCAGCCCGAGCGTCGCGAACGCGTACCGGCAGAGCACCCGCGTCGTGTCGGTGCCGAAGCCCTGCCCCCACGCGGAGCGTTCGCCGATCACCAGGTCCAGCTCGCCGTTGCGGCTCTCGGGGGTGACGTCGCGCAGCGCCGCGTAGCCGATCAGCTCGCCGGTGTCGCGGCGTTCGACGGAGAAGCGCGGGTTCGCGAACGACGCCGTGGCCGCGCCCTGGAGCCGCGCGGCGAGCGCGTCGCGCGCGATCGGGTACCGCCAGGCGAGGTGCCGGCGCACCTCCGGGTCGTTGAACCACCGGTGCTGCGCGTCCGCATCGGCGGGGTCCATCGCGCGGAGCCGGACCAGGTCGCCGGTCACCGCAGCCCGCCCTCGAGCAGCGCCATGTGCACGTCGTCGTACCAGCGGCCCTCGCCCCAGTGGGCCTCCCGCGCGACCGCCTCGACGGCGAAGCCGACCTTCTCGTAGACGCGCCGCGCGGCCGCGTGGTGGGCGAACACGAGCAGCTCGATGCGGTGGAGGTTCATCTCCTCGAACCCGAAGCGGCAGAGCGTCCGCACCGCGTCGGTGCCGTAGCCGCGGCCCCAGTACGCCTTGTTGCCGATGGTGATGCCGAGCTCGGCGCCGCGGTTCTCCGGCACCGCCGTGCTGGCCAGGCTGCACGAGCCGAGCAGGACGCCGTCGAGGGTCTCGATCGAGAAGTGCGCGCTGCCGTAGCTCACGACGCCGTGCTGCTCGACCCACTCGCGCTCGGCCCGCAGCGTGACCGGGTACCGCGCGCCGAGGGTGGCGGTCACCTCGGGGTCGTTGAACCACGCGTGGAAGTCGTCGACGTCACGCGCCTCCGGCGCGCGCAGCCGGACGAGCGACCCCGCGTACACGCACGGCAGACTAGTGCTCGTGGACATCGAATGGGCGACCGTGCCGGACATCGCCGAGGCGCTCGGCGTCGAGGTGACGAAGGTGCGCCAGCACCTGCGCGAGGGGAAGCTGCTCGCCGTGCGCCACGGCGAGGGGACGCCGTTGCGCATCCCGGCGGCGTTCGTGCAGGACGGGCAGGTGGTCAAGCACCTGCCGGGCGTCATCACGCTGCTGCGTGACGCGCGGTACGAGGACACCGAGGCCATCGCGTGGCTGTTCGCCGACGACGGCCTGCCGGGCTCGCCGATCGAGGCGTTGCGGGAGAACCGCGGCACCGAGGTCAAGCGCCGCGCCCAGGCGCTGGGCTTCTGATGCTGGTCCGGGTCAACGGCGCCGAGCGCGAGGTCGCGGACGGCACGACGCTGCCCGCGCTGCTCGCCGACCTCGGCCTCGGCGTCGGCTGGGTCGTGGTCGAGCGCAACGGCACGGCGTTGCTGCGCGCGGAGACCGAACGCACCGTCCTCGCCGACGGCGACGTGCTGGAGATCGTGCGGGCGGTGGCCGGTGGCTGACCTCCGCGCGCGGCTCGCCGACGCGCGGCTCTACCTCTGCGTCGGCGCGCGCCCGGACCTCGCGGAGTTCCTGGACGAGGTGCTCGCGAACGGCGTCGACGCGGTGCAGCTCCGCGAGAAGCACCTGGAGGCGCGCGACGAGATCGCGCTCTGCGAGGTCGTCAAGGCGGCGGCGGAGCGCCACGGCGCGCTGTTCTCCGTCAACGACCGTGCCGACGTCGCGCGCGCGGTCGGCGCGGACGTCCTGCACCTCGGCCAGAACGACCTCCCGGTGCCGGTCGCGCGCGAGATCGTCGGCGACGAGATGCTCGTCGGGCTGTCGTCGCACACGCCGGCCGAGACGTCCGCCGCGGCGGTGGCGGGCGGCGTCGACTACCTCTGCGCGGGCCCGGCGTGGGCGACGCCGACGAAGCCGGGGCGCCCGGCGGCGGGGCTGGACCTGATCGACCACGCGGCGCGGGTGGCGGGGGCGCGGCCGTGGTTCGCGATCGGCGGCATCGACCTCGGCAACCTCGACCAGGTGCTCGCCCGCGGCGCGACGCGGGTGGTCGTGGTGCGCGCGCTCACCGAGGCGGCCGACCCGGGCGCGGCGGCCCGGGCGTTCGCGGCGAGGCTGCGCGCCGGCGGCTGACCGAACCGCTTCCCGGAAGCGCGTCCCGCACGCCGAAAGCGCGGAACGCTGCCCGAAGCGCGTTCCGGACTAGGAGACGCCGACCTTCGCCAGCCGCTCGGTCAGCTCGACCGCGGCGAACGCGCCGGAGATCCGGTCGCTCACGATCCCGCGCGCGTCCATGACGTAGAGCCACGGCTCGCTGTCGAACTTGAACGCGTCCAGCGCCGGCGCCAGCTTGCCGTTGGTGGGGTTGGTGGCGCCGCGGTACGCCTCGACGTGGAGGAAGTTCGCGCGCCCGGCGAAGCGTTGCGCCACGTCCCGCACGATGTCGACGTCCGGGCCGCAGAGCTCGGTCTGGCAGAACGCCGGCGCCGCGAACACCACCACCGTCGGCTTCCCCGACCGCAACGCCGCGTCGAGCGACACGGTGTGCAGGCCGCAGGCGGGGCGGCGCGAGCAGAGCGGCGTGGCGCCCATCGGGTCGGCGGTCGTGGGCGTGCGGATCGCGGGGGGGCGCTGCCCCGGCACCGGCGACTTCGAGGTCGCGCCGACGGTGACCTTGGTGCCGCCCTTCATCGCGCCCTTGGCGGTCTCGGCGACGATCGCGACGAGGTACTCGCCGGTCGCCGGGAACGGCACGCTGGCCACGTAGAGCCCGCGGCCGCCGAGCCCGGAGTCGACCAGCTCGACGGCCTGGACGGTCGCGGTGGCGGGGCGCTCGGGGTCCTGCCCGACGTAGACGGTGGCCTTGGCGCC
Organism: Mycobacteriales bacterium; assembly: GCA_035714365.1. Taxonomy (GTDB): domain Bacteria; phylum Actinomycetota; class Actinomycetes; order BP-191; family BP-191; genus BP-191. The sequence continues at coordinate 52,027 of DASTMB010000072.1, forward strand.
GCCGACCGGGCCGTCGGGGCCGACCAGGCCGAACGCGTACCGCGAGGTGCCGCGCAGCAGCTCGGCCTCGGCGTCGCCGATCTCCAGGCCGGGGGCGGCGTTGCCGCCGACGTCCTGGAGCGCGACCGGGCCGGCCGGTGTCGACGGCGTCGCGCGCGGCTTCTTGTCGCCGTTGCACGCGGCGAGGAGGGGGAGGGCGAGCGCGGCCTTGAGCAGGTCTCGGCGGTGCGGGGTCACGACCAGCGAGTCTACGGCCGCGCCGCGCGGGCGGCCGTGCGGCGGGCGGCTACGAGAAGACGTGCGCGATGCCGAACACCACGACGGCGAGCATGCAGAGCACCAGGACGGCCATCGCGACGATCGTCACCACCATCGGCGTCCGGTTGCCGGACACCGGCCCGGAGTTGGCGTCGTTCGCGTGCTCGGACCGGACCATCCCGGTCGACGACTCCCCGGGGGGAGTCTCCGTGGGCTGCTGCGTCATCTGGCGTCCTCCTTCGTCGCCGGAGGGGTACCCGCGCTGGGGCGGCGCACTCTCCCGATCACCGAGCAGGAGCGGCGGCGCGCCGGGGCGAAGGGGTGGGGCATGCCCCGCATCGCGTTCCCGCTCGTCGCCCTCGCCGCCGCCGTCCCGCTCGTCGCCGGCCTGCACGCCACGCAGGCCACGTCCGCGCCGCCGGACGGCCTGCCGGCGTTCCGCTCGTACGAGGCGCCGGAGGGGGTCGCGGACACCTCCGGCGAGCCGACCCTCGGGGTCAACCTCAAGACCGGCAACGTGATGTTCATCTCGGGGCTGAAGACGTACCGGGTCAACGAGTTCGACAAGACCGGCCCGGGCACGTCGACGTGGACCGACGTGTCGTACCCGCTGACCAGCGTCTACACGGCCGACCCGATCCTCGAGCTGGACACCGCGACCGGGCGGACGTTCGTCAACCAGCTCATGTACAGCAACCCGGGCTCGGTGATGGCCTACACCGACGACGACGGTGCGACCTGGACGCCCGTGCCCTACGGCTCCGGCGTCGGCGCCAACGTCGACCACCAGACGGTGGGCGTCGGGAAGTTCGTGCCGGGCAGCCCGTTCGTGCCGGCCGGGTCGTACCCGAACGCCGTCTACTACTGCACCAACGACGGCGTCGCGTCGGACTGCGCGACCAGCCTCGACGGCGGCAACACGTTCAGCCCGGCGCACCCGGCCTACACCGACCAGGACTGCGCGGCGTTGCACGGTCACCTCAAGAGCGGCCCGGACGGCACGATCTACCTGCCGCCGGACGGCTGCTCCGGCGGCGACGGCGGCACCAGCCCGGCGGGCGTCGCGGTGAGCGAGGACGGCAGCCTCACCTGGGAGGTCCGGCGGGTGCCGGGCAGCGACAGCGGCGACGCGGGCCACCCGTCGCTCGGCGTCGCGACCGACGGCACCGTCTACCTCGCGTACGGCTCCACCAGCGACGACGGCGACTACGGCCCGGTGCGGGTGGCGAAGTCGACCGACAAGGGGAAGACCTGGACGGCGCCGGTGGCGCTCGGTACCGACCTCGGCGTGCGCGCGTCGAGCTTCCCGATCGCGGTCGCCGGCGACCCGGACCGCGCGGCGGTCGGCTTCCTCGGCACCACGGCGGAGGGCGACCCGCGCAACGAGGCGTCGTTCACCGGCCGCTGGGACCTCTACATCTCCACGACCTACGACGGCGGCCAGACCTGGCACACCGTGAACGTCACGCCGGACAGCCCGGTGCAGGTCGGCTCGATCTGCACGAGCGGCCTCACCTGCGGCAACGACCGCAACCTGCTCGACTTCAACGACATGGTGCTCGACGAGCGCGGCAACGTCGTCGCCGGCCTCGCCGACGGCTGCGTCAAGGCCACCTGCACCTCCGCGGACCGCGAGGAGCACGGCCTGATCGTGCGCCAGGTGTCCGGCACCGGGCTGCTCAAGGCGTTCGACCAGCCGGTCGTGGTGGCGCAGCCGTCCACGTCGGCGTCCCCGTCGGCCGGGCCGTCCGCGACGCCGTCGGCCGCGCCGACCTACGCGGCGCCGGTCCCGCACGCGCCGGTCACCATGCCGTCGACCGGCCTCGACCCGGCGCTGCCGCTCGCGGCGGCCGGGGCGGCCACGGTGGCGCTCGTGGCGGGCCGGCGGCGCCGCCGCGCCAGGGCGGCGTAGCCGCGCCGCCGGGAGGAGTCGCGCGGGGCGCGGCGAAGAAGCCGCGTACCCCGTCCCCGCGGAGAGGATGCCCCCCTCGTGCGCCGTGCCCTGATCGCCCTCGCCACCTGCGGGCTCGCCGCCGTCGCGGCCGTCGCCCCGGCCTCGGCCGGCAGGACGCCGCCGCCGCCGAGCTACCGGCTCTACCCCGCGCCGTCGAACCTCGGCAACGACGCCGGCGAGCCCACGCTCGGTGTCGACCCGCAGAGCGGGCAGGTGATGTTCCAGGCGCTGTACGAGACGTTGAACGTCTCGGGCTTCGACCGGCGCTTCCCGGGCGACGCGACGTGGCGCGACACCGCCCCGGCGATCACCTCGATCGACTCGCTGGACCCGTTGCTGAAGATGGACCCGGTGACCGGGCGGACGTTCGTGTCGCAGCTCGCCGGCGCGTGCAGCCTGATGGCCTACACCGACGACCGCGGCGAGTCGTGGACCAACGTGCCGCTCGGCTGCGGCGCCGGCGCGATGCTCGACCACCAGAGCATCGGCATCGGGCCGTACGTGAAGGGCGGCCCGCTCGCCAACGTCCCGCACACGTACCCGAACGTCGTCTACTACTGCGCGCAGGACATCGCGTCCGCGAAGTGCGCCGCGAGCGTCGACGGCGGCAACACGTTCCTCCCGGCGAACGTCGCGTACACGACCCAGCAGTGCCAGCTCGGCGCGCTGTTCGGCCACCTCAAGGCGGCGCCCGACGGCACCATCTACCTCCCGCCGCGGTACTGCCCCGACCTGCTCAACGGCACGTACCGCGTCGGCGTCGCCGTGTCCGAGGACAACGGCCTGACCTGGAACCTCCGCCTCGTCCCCGGCAGCAGCTACGGCGACGCCGGCCACGGCTCGGTCGGCGTCGCGGCCGACGGCACCGTGTACCTCGCCTGGGGCAGCGGCAAGTTCCCGGCCGGCGGCCCGGTCAACGTCGCGATCAGCCGCGACAAGGGCCGCACCTGGACCAAGCCGATCGCGCTCGGCAAGGAGTTCAAGCTCGCGAACTCCCGCTTCCCGCTGTCCGTCGCCGGCGACGGCGACCGCGCCGTCGTCGCCTACCTCGGCACGCCGACGGCGGGCGACGCGAGCGCCACGGCGTTCAAGGGCGTCTGGCACCTCTACGCGTCGCACACCTACGACGGCGGCAAGACGTGGAAGACCTACGACGTCACGCCGAAGAACCCCGTCCAGGTCGGCCCGGTCTGCACCGCCGGCACCACCTGCGGCAGCAGCCGCAACCTGCTCGACTTCAACGACATGGTCGTCGACAAGATGGGCCGCGTCTGGATCGGCTTCGCCGACGGCTGCACCCGCGCGACGTGCGACACGACCGTCCGCGAGGACCACGCGACGATCGCGCGGCTCGTCGGCGGCCGCGGCCTCTACAAGAAGTACGACGGCAAGCTCAAGTAGGGCTCGGCGCCCGCCGCGTCAGAGGACGCGGCGGGTCGCCGCGTCGGCGAGGCGCTCCAGCACCCGCCGCGCCTCGTCCGCGACCGGCGCGCCGCGCAGCGCCGCAACGGCCTCGGCGGAGCGTTCGGCGATGAGCCGCTCCACGTGGTCCAGCGCGCCCGTCTCCGCGATGACCTCGCGCAGCCGCGCGACCCCGTCGTCGTCCAGGCGCGGGTCGCCGAGCAGCCGCCGCACGACCGCCGCCTGCGCGGGCGTGGCGCGTTGCGTCGCGGTCGCCACGAGCACCGTCCGCTTCCCCTCGCGCAGGTCGTCGCCCGCCGGCTTGCCCGTCTGCGCCGGGTCGCCGAACACCCCCAGCACGTCGTCGCGGAGCTGGAACGCTTCGCCCAGCGGCAGGCCGTACGCGCTGTAGGCGTCCAGCGTCTCCCGCCGCGCCCCGGCCAGCACGCCGCCGAGGTGGAGGGGGCGTTCGATCGTGTACTTCGCGCTCTTGTACCGCGCCACCCGCAGCGCGCGACGCTCGTCGCCGCCGCCGAGCACCTGCTCCAGCACGTCGAGGTACTGGCCGGCCATCAGCTCGTTGCGCATCGCGTCGTACGTCGGCGCCGCCCGCAGCAGCGCCTCGCCCGGCAGGCCCGACGTGTTGAAGAGCTGGTCGGCCCAGACCAGGCAGAGGTCGCCGAGCAGGATCGCCGCGCTGCGCCCGAACGCCTCCGCGTCGCCGAGCCACTGCTCGCCGCGGTGCAGCGTCGCGAACCGCCGGTGCATCGCCGGCCGGCCGCGCCGCACGTCCGAGCCGTCCATCACGTCGTCGTGGATGAGCGCGCAGGCGTGCAGCAGCTCCAGGCAGGCCGCCGCGGTCACGACGTCGTCGGTGTCCGCGCCGCCCGCGCCGCGCCAGCCCCAGTAGCAGAACGCCGGCCGCAGCCGCTTCCCGCCGTCGAGCAGGAACTCCGCCACCGCGTCCGCCACCGGACCGAGGTCCTCGGAGATCGCGTCGAGCGTCGCCGCCTGCCGCGCCAGGAACGCCTCCAGCGCCTTGCGGACGCGGTCGCGCAGGTCGGCGGCGTCGAGCGGGTTCACGCGTCGAGTATCGCCGCTCGCGCGACTAAGTACGTGGACGGATGGCCCGCGGCGCGCGCGGCGCGACGCTCGGGTGGCACCGACCACCGGAGGAGACCCCGATGCGCACCACGCTCGACCGCCCCCGCGCCGCCTCGCCCGCGGCGCCCCCTGCCTCCCGGCGCGTGTCGCCGTCCGCCCGGGGGGCCGCTCGCGGGGGTGCCGCGCCCGCTCGCGGCGCCGCTGCGCTCGCCGCCGCGACGCCCGCCTCGCGCGACCGCTACGTCGACTTCCTCAGGGCGTTCAGCATCGCCGTCGTCGTCCTGGGCCACTGGCTGATGGCGACGGTCGTGTGGACGCCCACCGGCGTCCGGACCGGCAACGCGCTCACCGTCGTCCGCTGGCTCCAGCCGCTCACCTGGCTGCTCCAGGTGATGCCGGTGTTCTTCTTCGTCGGCGGCTTCGCGCACCTCGTCACCCACGACGCCAACCGGCGCCGCGGCGGCCGGTACGCGCAGTTCGTCCACGGCCGCACCGCCCGCCTGCTCCGCCCGGTCACCGTGCTGCTCGCGGTGTGGGTGCCGTTGACGCTGCTGCTCGACGCGTCGCCGCTGCCGCCGCACGTCGTCCGCCCGGTGACCCGGCTCGTCGTGCAGCTCCTGTGGTTCCTCGGCGTGTACGTGCTCGTCGTCGCGCTCGCCCCCGCCACGCTCGCCGCGCACCGCCGCTGGGGGCTGCGCGTCCTCGCCGTGCTGGCGGTGGCGGCCGCCGGGATCGACCTGCTGGCGTTCGGCGCCGGGCTGCGCGCCGCCGGGTGGGTCAACGTGCTGCCCGTGTGGCTGTTCGCGCACCAGCTCGGCTACTTCTACGCCGACGGCTCGTTCGCGCGCTGGGGCCGCCGCGGCGCTCTTCTCCTCGCCGCCGGCGGGCTGGCGGGGCTGGTCGGGCTGACGGCGTTCGGGCCGTACCCGACGAGCATGGTCGGGATGCCCGGCGAACGGATCTCGAACATGTCGCCGCCCACCCTCTGCATCGTCGCCCTGACCTGCTGGCTCGTCGGCCTCGTCATGCTCGCCCGGCCCGCCGTCACCCGCTGGCTCGCCCGCCCGCGCGTCTGGACCGCCGTCGTCGCCCTCAACGGCGTGATCATGACCGTCTTCCTCTGGCACCTGCCGGCGCTGCTCGCCGCCGTCCTCCTCCTGCTGCCGTTCGGGCTGTTCCCGCAGGCCGCCGTCGGCTCGCTCGCCTGGTGGGCGCTGCGGCCGGTCTGGCTGGCCGTGGTGGCGGCGTTCCTCGCGGTGCTCGTCGCGGTCTTCGGCCGGCTCGAACGCCCGCGGCCGGTCGCCTACGCCCCCGTCGCCGGTCGCACCCCCGTCTGGCGGCAGGCCGCGGCGGTCGCCGGCGTCGCGCTCGTCGCGCTCGGCATCCTCGGCCTCGCCGTCGCCGGCCTCTCCGAGCCCGCCACCCGCTCCGCGCGGATGGTCGTCGTCGCGATCACGCCGCTGTCGGCGCTGGCCTACCTCGGCACGGGCGCCGCGCTGCTGCGGCGCACCGTGTGAGCCGGTACTTGCGTCCCGCGCGCGGCCGCGTTACCTTGGACTCGTTCGAACACGTGTTCGAACACACCGGCCGGCGGCTCGCGGACGCCGGCCACCGTGGCGGAAGCCCCCGGCCGCCCGGTGCGGAGCCTCGACCCTCGGCGCCGGGCGCCCGGGCCGCCGGTCCGGCAGGGCGTGGGGAAGCGCTCCGCCGGACCGGTGCCGCCACCACCCGCCGCCTTCCCCCGGCGGGGACGACCGCCACCCGGCGGCCGCCGCCGCGGAGGAAGGAGCGCCGTGACCACCGTGCCCGCCCGCACCGCGCCGTCCGTGCCGTGCGCGCCCCGGCCGGCCCCGCGCCGTTCGCCGGTCCGCGCCGCCGAGCCGGCCGCCCCCGCGGCCGCCGCGGCCGCCGCCCCGGCCGCGGTCCCCGCCGCGCCCGCTCCGCACCCCGCCTCCGCTCCGCACCCCGCCGCGCCCGCCGCGCCGGTCCAGGCCGGGCCGGCCGCGCCCACCGAGGCCGCCCCGCGCGCCGCGGCGCCGATCCCGCTGCCCGCGCCGCCCCCGGTCGCGCTGCCCCGGCTGCGCACGCCACCCGAGGACCTGCTCGCCCTGGCCCGCGCCGGGCTGGCCGAGGCCGCCGCCGCGCCCACCCCCGCCGAGCGGTACGCCGCCGCCCACCTCAGCGCCCTGCGCGCCGCCGCCGCCGTCATCGGCGCGCGCGCCCGGCCGGAGCCGGTCCCGCCGCGCCGCGGCCGCCCGCTCAGCGCTTGGGTGCTGCTCGCGGCCGTGGCGCCCGAGCTGGGGGAGTGGGCCGCGTTCTTCGCCGCCGGCGCCCGCAAGCGCGCCGCCGCCGAGACCGGCCTGCCCAACGCCGTCACCACCCGCGAGGCCGACGACCTCGTGCGCGACGCGGAGACGTTCCTCTCCGTCGTGGAGACCAAGCTGGGCGCGCAGCCCCAGCTCTACCGAGGCGTCGGGTGACCCGGTTCCTCCCGGCGCTGCTCGCGCTCCTCCTCGTCGCCGACGCACTACGCTTCCGGCGACGCGTCCGGGCACCCGCCCGCGCGCGGCAGCCCGTCCCACCCGCCGCCGGAGGACCGCCGTGGCCGCGCCGCGCCCCTACCTCACCCACTGGGGCCGGGTCCGCACCGCCGTCGTCTGGGACGCGCTCACCGCGGCCCTGCCCGACCTCGGCCCGGCGCCGCTGTCGATCGTCGACGCCGGCGGCGGTACGGGCGGTTTCGCGGTGCCACTCGCCGCGCTCGGGCACCAGGTCACCGTGGTCGACCCCTCCCCGGACTCCCTCGCCGGGCTCGAACGCCGCGCCGCCGACGAGGGCGTGCCCGTCACCGCCGTCCAGGGCGAGCTCACCGACGTCCCCGGCGTCGTCGGCCCGGGGGGAGCCGACGTCGTCCTCTGCCACAGCGTCCTCGAGCTCGCCGACGACCCGGCGCGCGGCGTCGCGGCCGTGGCGGACGCGCTGCGCCCGGGCGGCCTCGCCAGCGTCGTCGCCGCCAACCGCACCGCCGCCGTCGTCTCGCGCGCCCTCGCCGGCCGGTTCGAGGAGGCGGCCGCCGCCCTGGACGACCCGGCCGGGCGGTGGGGCGACGGCGACGCCACCCGCCGCCGCTTCGGCCGCGACGAGCTCGTCGCGCTCCTCACCGCCGCCGGGCTCGACGTCGCCGAGGTGCACGGCGTCCGCGTCTTCACCGACCTCGTCCCCGGCGGCCTGCTCGACACCGACGCCGCGGCGTTCGAGGCGCTCGTCCGGCTGGAGCTCGCGGCCGCCGCGCGCGACCCCTACCGCGACCTCGCCACCCAGCTCCACGTCCTCGCGCGCTCGCGCGCGGGCTGACCCGCCGTGAGCCGCGGCCGCGTCGCCCCCGCCGGACCGCCCGCCGGCGCGCCCGGCGACGACACCGGCTGCACGGTGCTGCACGTCGACATGGACGCGTTCTACGCGAGCGTCGAGGTCCGCCGCCGCCCCGAGCTGCGCGGCCTGCCCGTCATCGTCGGCGGCACCGGCTCGCGCGGCGTCGTCACGGCGGCGACGTACGAGGCGCGCGCGTACGGCGTGCACAGCGCCATGCCGATGACGCGCGCCCGCCGCCTCTGCCCCGACGCGATCGTCGTCCCGCCGGACTTCGACGCCTACGCCGCCACCTCGCGCGCGGTCATGGAGGTGTTCCGCTCCGTCACGCCGCTGGTCGAGCCGATCTCGCTGGACGAGGCGTTCCTCGACGTCGCCGGTGCCGTGCGCCGGCTCGGCCCGCCCGCCCGCATCGGCGAGCTGATCCGCGCCCGCATCCTCGACGAGCAGCGCATCACCTGCTCCGTCGGCGTCGCCTCCACCAAGTTCGTCGCCAAGCTCGCGTCGGCGCGGTGCAAGCCCGACGGCCTGCTGGTCGTGCCGCACGGCGACGTGCTCGCGTTCCTGCACCCGCTGCCCGTCGCCGCGCTCTGGGGCGTGGGGGAGCGCACCGAGGAGGTGCTGCTCCGGCTCGGCCTGCGCACCGTCGGCGACATCGCCCGCGCCCCGCTCGCGGCGTTGCAGGACGCCCTCGGCCCCGCCGCGGGCGGCCACCTGCACGCCCTGTCCTGGGGCCGCGACGAACGCAGCGTCGTCCCGCACGAGCCGGACAAGAGCATCGGCGCGGAGGAGACGTTCGCCCGCGACATCGGCGACCCGGGCGCGATCCACCGCGAGCTGCTGCGCCTGTCCGAACGCACCGCCGCCCGCCTCCGCGCCGGCGGCCACGCCGGGCGGACGGTGTCGATCAAGGTGCGGTTCGCCGACTTCACGACCGTCACCCGCGCCCGCACGCTGCCCGCCGCCACCGACGTCGGCCAGGTCATCTACGCCACCGCCCGCGCCCTCTACGACGCCATGGGCATCGCCGGGCGGCCGCTGCGGCTGGTCGGCGTGCGGGTCGAGCAGCTCGCGACGGCGGGCGCGCAGCCCGAGCAGCTCGAGCTCGGCGCGGCGCCGACCGGGTGGCGCGAGGCGGAGCAGGCCGTCGACCGGGCGGTACGCCGCTTCGGCACCGGCGCGGTCCGCCCCGCGACGCTGGTGCGGCCCGGCGACGACCCGAGCGCACCCCCGTCCGCCGCGCCGGGTGAACTGCGGCCCGGCCGCTGACGAAGACTCGAACGGGTACCGACCTCGCCGTACCGCTTTCGCCACACGGCGCGCGAACGTATCCTGCGAAGACAGAGCCAGTTCGCGACCGCCAGGAGCGCCCGGTGCCGCTCTCCGAGCACGAGCAGCGCCTGCTCGACCAGATCGAGCGGCAGCTGTACGCCGAGGACCCGAAGTTCGCTGCTGCCGTGCGCTCGCACGACCTCAAGTCGCACGTCACCCGCCGCGTCAAGCGGTTCGCCGCGCTCGTCGTCCTCGGCCTCGCCGTCCTCGTGGCCGGCGTCGTGCTGCACAACGTCGTCCTCAGCGTCGTCGGCTTCCTCGTCATGCTCGCCGGCGGTCTCGTCATCGCGCGCAGCGTCCAGCGCCTCAGCCGCGGCGAGACCACCGTCACGAACGTCACCCGCCTGGACCGCCGCCGCCGTTCGCGCCGCCGGGCCGGCACCGCCGCCGCCGAGGGCGGCTCGTTGCGCGAGCGCGCGGAGGAACGGTTCCGCCGCCGCTTCGAGGACCGCGACCGCTAACGACCGCTACGCCCTCCACCCGCGCGGCGCCCTGCTCCGACAGGCAGTCTCGCTACGTCCGCCCCGCTACGCGGCCTTCGCTACGCCGTCCGCGCCCGGCGCCGCCGGAGCACCACCGCGGCGACCCGTTCCGTCGCCGCGGTCCGCGCCCGCTCGAGCGCGGCCGCCGTGTCGTGCGTGGCCGTCCGGATCCGCCGCACCGACGACGCCGGGAACACCGTGGAACGCACCCGTGCCCACCGCGACTGCGACCCGCGCAGCGCCCGCCGCACGGTTCGCAGGCCGGCGTCGAGGCCGTCCGCGTCCGGTGAAACGGGGGCGTAGCGGGCGCGTTCCTCCGCGCGGGCCAGCGCCGTGACGGCGTCGGCCGCCTCGCCCTCGAGCGACGCGGCGGCGACCAGCCGTCGCGCGGCCGCGCGTGGCGAGTCGGCCGCCCGCAGCGGGTGCCCGGTGTCCTCGGCCGCGTCGGCCAGCGTCGCCCACGCGGCGTGGATCCGGCCCTGGCCGTCGGTCGCCCGGCCCCGCCGCCGGCGCCGGGTCCCCTCGGCGACGAGCGTCGGCGTCACGAGCACGACGAGCGCGAGCACCAGCGCGGTCGGGAGCAGCGGCAGCCGCAACGGCGCGCCGTTCCCGCGGGCGCCCGGCGCGGGCGGGGTCGCCGCGTCCTCGTCGTTCTCCGTCGCCTCGTCCCGGCCGTGGCCCGGGCGCTTCGTCTGCGGGTCCTGCGGGTCCTTGGGGTCGGCGGGCTGCTGCGGGTCGCTCGGCGTCTGGCCGTCACCGGACCCGTCGCTCACCGGCGGGAGGGCGTACGACGGGGTGATGGTGTCGTTCGCCGGGCGCGGCGTGGGCTCGAAGCGCACCCACCCGGCGTTCTCGAAGTACAGCTCCGGCCACGCGTGCGCGTCCTCGTTCGTGACGGTGAACGTGCCGTCGTCGGCGCGCGAGCCCGGCAGGAAGCCGACGACGACCCGGGCGGGGATGCCCAGGAGGCGGGCCATGTAGGCGAACGCGCCGGCGAACTGCTCGCAGAACCCCTGCTTCTCCTTGAGGAACTGCGTGACGACGTCGGTGCTGCTGCCGCGCGGCCCTTCCAGCGTGTAGTGGAAGCCGCCGGTGTGCTTGAAGTACTCCTGGAGCGCGACCGCCTTGTCGTACGGCGTCGCACCGTTCTTGGTGACGCGGTTCAGCTCGCTCAGCACGAACGGCGGGGTCTTCGGGGGCGTCGCCAGGTACGCGTGCAGCGACTCGGGCGGCTCGCCGGCGGCGCGGAGCTGGTCCGGCGTCGGCGCCGGGCGCTCGGCGGTCACCGAGACGTGGGCGCCGCGGGTGCTGCGGCGCGCGGAGAACACCGAGTAGCCAGTGTCCTCGTACCGCCAGTCGCCGTCGGCGTCGACGACCGCCGGGAAGTACGGCAGCGGCAGCCACCGGACGTCGAGGCCGGAGATGTCGAGGTCGTACGTCTCCCGCACGGTGGTGATGTCCGCCAGCTCGTCCGGGAGCGGGACCGGGTGCTTGCGGCCGACGCGGTGGTCGGCGCTCACCCGGCGCTCCACGAACAGCCACTGCCGGCCGTCGAACTGGTTCAGCGTCGTGAGCCGCAGGTAGTCGGGGCGGTCCGCGCTGGTGGTCATCGTCAGCACCTGCTTGCGCGGGGTGTCGTGCAGCCGGCCGTAGATCTCCACGATCGGGTTGACGACGGTGACGGTGGTCGAGCCGCTGCCGCTGCCGAGCAGGCCGCCGGCGCCGCCGCCGAGGACGCCCTTGCCGACGCTGGGCAGCGCGAGCGGGACGCAGAGCGCCACGCCGATCGCGGCCGTGCCGATGCGCCGCCCGACCCGCGCGACGTGCGCCACGTCGGCGGTCTCGTCCACGAGGTCGATGCCGGTGAGCCGCCGCCCCCAGCCGCGGGCGCGGTCGCGGCCCTCGGCTACGAGCAGCGCGAGGAAGCCGAACGCCGCGACCACGAACGCGAGCGCGTTCGCATGGCTCGTCATCGCCGTCGGCACGAGGAACAGCGCGAGCAGCGGCATCCCGGCGGCGACCGGGCGGTTCAGCCGGAACACCACGATGTCCACGAGCATGGCGACGACGAACACCCCGGCCGTCGCGAGCAGCGTCAGCCCCGGCGTCGCGTCGACGGGCGCGGCGAGCTCGCGGATGTCGCGGCCGGCGGCGCTCAGCGACTCGCCGATCGCGCGCATCGTGCTCGCGGTGGGGATGCCGGCGATGGTCGTGCCCGCGTGGAACACGATGCCGAGGAACGTCACGAGCGCCAGCACCGACAGCGCGGGCGCGAGCAGCCCCGGCACGTCCAGCCGCCGCGAGACCCAGCCCGCGCCGAACGCCACGCCGATCGCGAGGATCGACGTGCCCAGCCAGGCCTGGCGGAGGAACACCTGCGCGAGCGAGAGGCTGGTCGCGAACACGGCGAACGCCGAGCACGGCAGCAGCAGCGACCGGCGCGCGAGCGGCGTCGGGGTCACGCGGCGCGGCGGCACCTGGCGGGGGGCCTCGGGCCGGACCTCGTCGGGCGTGGGCCGCGGCGGTGCGCTGATGCTCATCTCATGGCTCCCTGACCGGTCGCGGCGACCTGCGGCCACAGCGACGCCAGCGTCTGTCCGTGCTTCGCGACGATGACCCGCCAGCCGGCCTGGCGGAGCAGCGCGGCGCCCGACTCGATCGCCGCCTCCGTCTCGGCCTTGGCGCGCGGGCCGAGCGCCGTCCAGCTCGTCGTGTCGACGAGGACGGCGATGCAGGCGGCGGCACTGTTGCGCAGGTGGCTCAGCGCCATCGCGGTGTTCGGATCGAGGGTGCCGCAGACGGCGACGACCAGACCCTCGCCGGCGCCGCGGCCGAGCCGGGCCAGGCTCAGCGGCAGCGACCCCTTGGTCGACGCCTCCACGACCGCGAGCTGGTCGAGCAGCGTCGCCTCGGCCGCGGCGAGCGTCTGGCCGCCGAGGTCGACGCCGTTGTCGGTGACGAACCGCAGCGTGTAGCCGTGCCGGGCCAGGTGGACGCCGATCGACGCGGCGGCGGACACGCTCCACTCGAACGACGAGCCGGGCCCGTCGCCGTAGTGCGCGCCCGCGCGGGTGTCGAGCAGCAGCGTCGCGCGGCTCTGCCACGGCTGCTCCTCGCGGCGGACCATCAGCTCGCCGGTGCGGGCCGTCGACTTCCAGTGGACCTTGCGCAGGTCGTCGCCGTGGCGGTACTCGCGGGTCGACGCGTCGTCCTCGCCGGCGCTCGCCACCTGCCGGGCCTGCGTGTCGCCCCCGCCGGCCCACTCGCCGCCGAGGCCGGTGCTCGGCAGCGGCGACACCACCGGCGTCACGACCAGGTGCTCGACGGTGGAGAAGCTGCGGGTCAGCTCGCAGAGCCCGAACGGGTCGGCCATCCGGATCGTCAGCGGCCCCACCCGGAACCGGCCCCGGACGTCCGAGCGCACCTGGTAGGACACCTCGCGCTTGCCGCCAGCCTCGACGCGGTCGAGCACGAACCGCGGCTTCGCGCCGAGCGTGTACGACAGCGAGTCCTCGACGTAGAGGACCGACGTGGGCAGGCGCGAGACGTTCTCCAGGCGCAGCCGCACCTGCGCCGCGTGCCCCACCGGCAGGCGCCCGGGCACGAGCGCGCGGGTGCAGGAGATGCGGTAGCGGGAACGGCTCACGTAGACGGCGGCGAGCACCGGCATCGCGATGAGGAACACGCCGACCTGGAGGACGGCGCGCTGCCCCACGACGAACGAGCCGAGCACGCACGCGAGCCCCGCCGCGACGAACGAACGGCCGCGGACCGTGAGCCCGCGCAGCGGCTCCAGCACCCGTTACCTCCCGGCGTTCGGTACCGGGACGCGGTCGACGATCTCGGCGACGACGAGCTCGGTGTCGCGGCGCGCGATCTGCGCCTCGGCGGTCGGGAGCAGGCGGTGCGCGAGCACCGGCTCGGCCAGGGTCTGCACGTCGTCCGGCAGCACGAAGTCGCGGCCGTCGGTCGCGGCGTACGCGCGCGCCGCGCGGAGGAGCTGGAGCGTCGCGCGCGGCGACGCGCCGAGGCGCAGGTCCGGGTGGGTGCGGGTCGCGGTCGCGATGTCGATGACGTACTTCCGCACGCTGTCCGCGACGTGCACGGTTCGGGCGGCGTTGATCATCTCGGCGACGGTATCCGCGTCCGACACGGGCGCCAGCGCGTCGAGCGGGTCGCCCGCGCCGTGGGTGTCGAGCATGACCAGCTCGGCGCTCGGCGCCGGGTAGCCCATCGACAGCCGGGCGGTGAACCGGTCCCGCTGCGCCTCCGGCAGCGGGTAGGTGCCCTCGTGCTCGATCGGGTTCTGCGTCGCGATGACCATGAACGGCCGGCCGAGGTCGTACGTCAGGCCGTCGACCGTGACCTGCCGCTCCTCCATGCACTCGAGCATCGCCGACTGGGTCTTGGGGGAGGCGCGGTTGATCTCGTCGCCGACGACGATGTTCGCGAAGATCGCGCCGGGCTTGAACTCGAAGTCCTGGCGCTCCTGGTTGAAGATCGACACACCGGTGATGTCGCTCGGCAGCAGGTCCGGCGTGAACTGCACGCGGCGGACCGAGCAGTCGATCGAGCGGGCGATCGCCTTCGCCAGCATCGTCTTGCCGACGCCGGGCACGTCCTCGATGAGGAGGTGGCCCTCCGCGAGCAGGACGACGAGGGCGAGCCGGACCTGCTCCGACTTCCCCTCGATGACCAGCTCGACGTTGTCCTGGATGCGGCCGAACCCGGTCGCGAGAGTGTCGAGGTCAACAGCGGTACGGGCGGTGCGCCGGGCCACCGGGTCTCCTATGTGGGCGTGCGGAAATCGTCAGACGTGCTACTCGGACGAGTGTGGCAGACGTCCGCGTTCCCGGTCAGAGGAAAGAACGCGACGATCTCGTAACGCCCGGCGGCCGAGCCCGGTTGCGCCCCGGCGCGGCTACGTCGTGTAGGCGTAGAGGCGCGTGGTCATGTCGTCGAACGTGTCCGGCAGCACGATCGTGCGCCCGTCCGACTGCCACGGCGACACCTCGCCGACGAGCGACATGATCGCCTCGGCGCAGGGCGGGCAGAGCGTCCAGCACTTCTCCACCAGGGTGGCGAGGCCGGTGTCGTCGGTGGCGTTCTGCTCGATGATGAGGCGGCGGCCCTGGAACGGCTCGCGGCAACGCGCGCACTCGAAGCTCAGCGACACGGTCACTCCCAGTCAGACGTGTCGGTGCCGTGGGCGGCGCGGAGGCCGGGCACGGCCGGACCCCGACCATAACCCGACACCGACGTCGGGGTCGAGGAACGCGCTTCGTGTCACACCGGCGTGGGATGCTCCGCGACCGTGACCACCGACGAGGCGGCGCCGCGCGGCACCGCGCCGGCCCGGGCGGCAGCGGCGGTCGGCGCCGACCGCGCCGACGCCGCCGTGCCGGTGCGCACCACGCGCGGCGAGCGGACCCGGGCGAAGCTGCTCGACGCGGCGCGGGTGGCCTTCCGCGGCGTGCCGTGGAACCGCGCCCGCGTCGAGGACGTCTGCCGCGCCGCCGGCGTCGGGCACGGCACATATTACGCCTACTTCGCCAACAAGGAGGCGGTGCTCGAGGCGCTGGTGCGGCGGCACGCGGACGCGCTGTACCGGCTCGCCGAGGAGCCGTGGACGAGCGGGCACGTCGAGGAGGACGTGCGGCGGGTCATCGGCGGCTTCGTCGCGCTCTCCGAGGAGGACCGCGACATCCGCGAGGTGTGGTTCGCGGCGGCGCCGTCGGAGCCGGCGCTGCACGACCTGGTGAGCGAGGTGCGGCGGCAGTTCGTCGCGCGGGTGCGGGCCGCGCTGTCGGCGGCGGTCGAGGCGGGGGTGGCCCGCCGCGACCTCGACGTCGAGGTCGCGGCGACGGCGCTGGCGGCGATGGTGGAGCAGACGGTGACGCTGGCGCAGCGCGGCGAGGGCACGCCGGGGGAGCGGCTGGTGGACGGGCTGACGGACCTCTGGGTCCACGCGGTGTACCGGTGACGTACGTCGACGAGGGGCTCGACGCGGTCGGCGTGAACCGCGTCTTCCACGACCACGAGTGCCGCTACTACGACGAGCGGTTCGCGATCGTCCACGACGCGCGCACGGCGAAGCAGGCCCTCGGCGACGTCGAGGGCCTCCTGGGGCGCCGGCTGCGCGCGGGCGAGCGGGTGCTCGACGCCGGCTGCGGCACCGGCTACCTCGCGGCCGGCCTGCGCCGGGCGCGCCCGGACGTGGTCGTGCTCGGCGCGGACCTGTCCCAGGGCATGCTGGCGAACGCCCGCACCGCCGGTGCGTGGCCGCTGGTCCAGGCCGACGCCGCGCGGCTGCCGGTGGCGGACGCGTCGGTGGACCTGGTGGTGGCGCGGGGCGTGCTGCACCACCTCCCCGACGTCACGGCGGCGCTGGGGGAGTGGCGGCGCGTGCTGCGCCCCGGCGGCGCGGTCGTGCTCGTCTCCGAGCCGACGCCGACCGTCGAACGCCACGGCGCCGTGCTGGTCCGCGCCCTGCTCGCCGCGCTGCGGCGGCCGTTGACGCCCGAGGAGGACTTCTGGGAGGTGGCGTCCATGGCCGCCAACCTCCACGTGTTCACCCCGGCGTCGCTCGGCGCGCACGCGCGCGCGGCGGGCTTCGGCACGGTCGAGCTCGGCACGACGGACTTCGCCGACACGCTGCTCATCACGGCGTCGTACGTCGCGTGGGGCCGCGCGCCCGGGCTGGCGCGGCTCCTGCCGTGGCGGCGGGCCGACGAGGTCGCGCGGCTCGCCGACCGGGTGCTGTGGAACCACCTCCTTCCGTCGTCCTGGCGGCACACGGTCACGGGGGTCCTGCGCCCGTAGCGGGGCAGGGTGGAGCACCGGGCGGGCGCCGCGGCGCCCGGCCGGGTGGTGCGGCGCCCGGTCGGGTGACCCCAGGCCGGCGCCGGGGTGACCCCAGGCCGGCCGCCGGGGTGACCCAGGCCGCCGCCGGGTGACCCGAGGCCAGCCGCCGGGTGGTGCGGACGGCGTGCGGCGCGTGACCGCCACGCCCGCCGCGGTCAGCACTCCGGCAGGGCGTCGAGCGAGCCCTCCCGGCCGTCCGCGTCGACCGTCTTGAGGTACGGCGTGGCGAGGCAGCGGGCGGCCGGGCAGAACGTCTGCGCCCTGATCGCGGCGCCGCCCTCGGCCGCCCACGTGTCGCCGGCGCCGATGCTGTCGAACACCTCCTTCCGCGTGTGCTGCCGGCCGTCCGCGGTGCGGACCGCCTCGACGTGCCGGTGCGAGCCGTCGGCCGACAGCTCGCGACGTACTCCCGTGACCGTGTGCGCGGCCATCATTCCTCCGTCTGTTCGAACAGGTGTTCGACAGTAGAGACCGGGTGTGACACGCCGCAACCCCCGCCGGCCAAGCTGTGGACAGCCGCTCCCCCGTCCTCCACAGCCCGCCACGGCAGCCAGGACGCCGTGACGGCATCACTACCGAACGTCACATCTAGGGGTCGCAGCCCCGACCGACCACTACCGGTAGCCCAACGGCCCCGCGAACGCCCTCCACCGCGCTCCACCCGTTCTGACCTGCGGTTTTACCCGCTCAAGAACCCGCGAGAAGGCGCCGATTCGCTTGACCGTGGTGGAAAGTGGAGTAGAGTGGCGGTCAGTGGAGAGAAAGCGCGCGAGAGGGAGGTGGGTCCGCTGTTCCTCGGGACCCACCTGCCGCGGCTGGACGAGAAGGGGCGGCTGTTCCTGCCCGCCAAGTTCCGGGACGAGCTCGCGGAGGGCCTGGTGATCACGAAGGGCCAGGAGCGCTGCCTCTACGTGTTCCCTCTCGACGAGTGGGACCGGATCACCGACGGCCTGCGGGCCGCGCCGGTGACCGGGAAGAGCGTCCGCGACTTCAGCCGCGTGCTGTTCGCGAGCGCCAGCCACGAGGTGCCGGACAAGCAGGGCCGGATCACGGTGCCGCCGGCGCTGCG
The DNA here is from genome assembly GCA_035714365.1 of Mycobacteriales bacterium. Lineage (GTDB taxonomy): Bacteria > Actinomycetota > Actinomycetes > BP-191 > BP-191 > BP-191. The sequence continues at coordinate 69,860 of DASTMB010000072.1, forward strand.
CGACTACGCCGGCCTCGGCCGCGACTGCGTCGTCATCGGCGCCAACACCCGCGTCGAGGTCTGGGACTCCACCGCCTGGGACGCCTACCTCGAGCAGACCGAGCCGGGCTACGCCGAGATGGCCGACGAGGTGATGCCCGGCGTCCTCTGAAGACCGGGACCTCTGCCGTGAGGTCTCGAGCCCCGGGGCACCTTCCCCGGCCCCGGGGCACGGGACCTGACGGCAGCGCCGCGCACCACGTTCTTCCCCGCAACGCCGGGTCGCGAGCCCGGAGAGAAAAAGGTCGAGATGGACTACACCCGCACCACGCCCCCCGAGCCGACGCTCGGGGCGGAGCTCCGGTCCAGCGCGCTGCTGTTCGGGATGGCCATCGCGTGCACCGCGGGCGCCGTCGGCGTCACGCAGCTCGCGCTCAGGGTGTTCGGCTAGCACGCGCCGTGACCGCCGAGCGCGCCCACGTCCCGGTCCTGCTGGACCGGTGCGTCGCGCTGCTCGCGCCCGCCGCGACGCCGGACGGCGTCCTGGTCGACGCGACGCTCGGCCTCGGCGGCCACACCGAGGCGCTGCTCGGCGCCACCCCCGGCACGCGCGTCCTCGGCCTGGACCGCGACCCGGAGGCGCTGCGGCGTTCCGCCGAACGCCTCGCGCCCTACGGAGCGCGGGTGACGTTCGCGCACGCCGTCTACGACCGGCTGCCGGACGTGCTGGCCAAGCAAGGGGTCGAGCGGGTCGACGGGGTGCTGTTCGACCTCGGCGTCTCCTCGCTCCAGCTCGACGAGGCGGCCCGCGGCTTCTCCTACGCGCACGACGCGCCGCTGGACATGCGGATGGACCCGACGGGCGGCACGACCGCCGCCGAGGTCGTCAACGCCTACCCGTACGACGCCCTGGTGCGGATCCTGCGCGAGTACGGCGAGGAACGGTTCGCCACCCGCGTCGCCCGCGCGATCGTCGACGGCCGGCCGTGGACGACGACGGCGCCGCTCGCGGAGACGGTGCGCAACGCCATCCCGGCGGCGACGCGCCGCCACGGCGGGCACCCGGCGAAGCGGACGTTCCAGGCGCTGCGCATCGAGGTCAACGGCGAGCTGGCCACGCTGGCCCGGGCCCTCCCGGCCGCGGTCGCGGCGCTGCGGGTGGGCGGCCGGCTGGTCGTGCTCGCGTACCACTCGCTCGAGGACCGGACGGTGAAGCGCGCGTTCGCCGAGTGGCTGCGCGGCTGCGTCTGCCCGCCGGACCTGCCGTTCTGCGCGTGCGGGCGCGAGCCCGAGCTGCGGCTGCTCGTGCACGGCGCGGAGCAGCCCACCGAGGCCGAGGTCGCCGCGAACCCGCGCGCCGCCTCCGCCCGCCTCCGCGCCGTCGAACGCATCCGGGAGGCCGCGTGAGCCCCGCCGCCGCGGCGGCCGCGCGCCGCGCCACCGCCCGCACCGCGACCGCCCGCGCCGCGACCGCCCGGGCGACGCGCACCGGCACCGCCCCGAGCCCGCGCCGTGCCCCCGCGCGCCCCAGCCTCCGCGTCGTCACGCCGGTCCCGTCCCGGGCGCCGCGGGCGCCGTTCGTGCTGTTCTCGATGCTGCTCGTCGGCCTCGGCCTGGTCGGCCTGCTGGTGCTGAACACCGTCGTCGCGCAGGACGCGTTCACCCTGCACGACCTCGACCGCAACGCCGCGAGCCTGGCCGAGCGCGAGCAGCGGCTGCGCCAGGAGGTCGCCGCGCTGGAGGCGCCCGCCGCCGTCGCGGACCGCGCGCACAAGCTGGGGCTGGTGCCCGCGGGCGACCCGGTGTTCCTCACGGCCGACGGGCGGGTGCTCGGCAACCCGGCACCGGCCGCCGTGCCCGCCGCACCCACCCCGGCGCCCCCGCCGGCGCCGCGGCCGACCACCGCCGCGAAGCCGGTCGCCACCGCGAAGCCCGCGCCGCGCCCGAGCGCCGCCCCCACGCCGAACGCCACGACCGCACGCAAGCCCGCGCCCTCCCACCCGACGCCGCGGCCTTCGGCGACAGTGGCTCCGTGACGCCGCGTACGCCCGACGGCCGCGCCCCCCGCGCCACCCCCGCGCGCCGTCCCGCGGCCGCGCGTTCGGGCACGCCCCGGGCGGCGGCGCGGACGACGACACGGACCGCCGCGCGCCCCGGGACGTCGCGGCCGGCCACCACGCGGGCGCGGAAGGCGCCGCCGCGCCGCCGCCCGGCCGCGCGCCGCGGCGACCCGCGCCGCCGCCTGCACCACGCGCTGCTCGTCATCGCCGCCGTATTGACGGTCCTCGCCGGCCGGCTGGTGCAGCTCCAGGGGCTCGAGTCGACGGCGTACGCCGCCAAGGCCGAGCAGCAGCGGCTGCGCAAGGTGGAGCTGGCCGCCGCGCGCGGCAGCATCCTCGACCGCGACGGCGAGCCGCTGGCGATGAACGTCGACGCGCGCGCCGTCTACGCCGACCCGAAGCTGGTCCTGGACCCGGACGCGAGCGCGCGGAAGCTGGCGCCGCTGCTGCGGGTCGCGCCCGCGGACCTGGCGGAGAAGCTGCGGCGGAGGACGCGGTTCGTGTACCTCGCGCGCGGCGTCGACCCGGAGGTGGCCCGCAACGTCCTCGCGCTCAAGGTCCCCGGCGTCGGCACGCTGCCGGAGACCCGCCGCGTCTACCCCAACGGCGGGCTCGGCGCGGCGATCGTCGGGTTCGTCGGCCGCGAGGGCGACGGCCTCGGCGGCATCGAGTACGCGCTGGAGAAGGACCTCGCCGGCAAGCCGGGGGAGGAGCTGGTCGAGGAGGACACGCAGGGCCGGCAGATCCCCGCGGGCGAGCACCGGACGACACCGCCGGTGGCGGGCGTCTCGCAGGTGCTGACCATCGACCGCGACATCCAGTGGCAGGCCGAGCACGTGCTCGCCGAGCAGGTCGCGAAGACGCACGCGAAGAGCGGCCAGATCGTCGTCATGGACGTGAGGACGGGCGAGATCTACGCGCTCGCGGTGGCGCCGTCGTTCGACCCGAACAAGCCGACCGCCGCGCCGCCGGAACGCCGCGGCAACCCGGCGCTGTCCACCGTCTACGAGCCCGGCAGCGTCAACAAGGTCATCACCGCCGCGGCCGCGATCGAGACCGGGCTGATGACGCCGGAGACGCCGGTCACGGTGCCGCCGTCGATCCGCATCGCCGACCACACGTTCACCGACGCGCACGCGCACGGCACCGAGCACCTGACGTTCGCGGGCGTGCTCGCGGAGTCCAGCAACATCGGCACCATCGGCGTCGCGCAACGGCTCGGCAAGGACCGGCTCTACGAGTACCTGCGGCGCTTCGGGCTCGGCGAGCGGACCGGCATCCGGTTCCCCGGCGAGAGCCCCGGCCTGCTGCCCCAGCCGGAGGACTGGTGGGGCACGGCGATGGGCACCATCCCGATCGGCCAGGGCGTCGCCGCGACCAGCATCCAGGTCGCCGCCGCGTACGCCGCGATCGCCAACGGCGGCGTCCGCGTGCAGCCGAGCCTGGTCAAGGGCAGCCTCGACGCCAACGGCCACCTGGTCCCGGCGCCCGCGCCGAAGCAGACCCGCGCGGTGAGCCCGCGCACCGCTTCGCAGGTCACGCGGATGCTCGAAGCCGTCGTGTCGAAGGACGGCACCGCGCCGATGGCGGCGATCGACGGCTACCGCGTCGCCGGCAAGACCGGCACCGCGCGCAAGGTGCGCACCGACGGGCGCGGCTACGCCGGGTACGTCGCGTCGTTCGTCGGCTTCGCGCCTGCCGACGCGCCGCGCCTGGTGGTCGAGGTGGTGCTGGACGACCCGGTGCCGATCTTCGGCGGCCTGGTGTCGGCGCCGGTGTTCCGGACCGTCATGGGGTTCGCGCTCGGTGCGCTGCGGGTCCCGCCGACCGGCCGCGCCGCGCCCCCGGTCCGGCTGCGGCTGCCGTGACGCAGGTAGCCTCGGGGACGCACCCAGCCCCGACGCGAGGACCGAACGTGCCGCCCTCACCCCGCCCGGCCCGGCTCGCGCCGCGACCGTTGCGGGAGTGGCGGCCGGACGCGCCGGAGGTCGCCGTCTCCGGCGTCACCCACGACTCCCGCGCGGTCCGCCCCGGCGACGTCTACGCCGCCCTGCCGGGCTCCCGCGCGCACGGCGCGGACTTCGCCGCGCAGGCCGTCGCCAACGGCGCCGTCGCCGCCGTCTCCGACCGCGCGGTCGACGGGCTGCCCACGCTCGTCCTCGACGACCCGCGACAGGTCCTCGGCGACCTGGCCCGCTGGGTCTACGGCGACCCGTCGGCGGCGATGGACGTCGTCGGCGTCACCGGCACGAACGGCAAGACGACGACCGCGTACCTGCTCGACGCCGGCTTCGCCGCGGCCGGGCGGACCACCGGTCTGGTCGGCACCGTGGAGACGCGCGTCGCGGGCGAGGTGCTGCCGTCCGCGCACACCACGCCGGAGGCGCCGGACCTCCAGGCGCTGCTCGCCGTGATGCGCGAACGCGGCGTCACCGGCGTCGGCATGGAGGTCTCCTCGCACGGCCTCGCGCTCGGCCGCGTCGACGGCACGACGTTCGCGGCGGCGGTGTTCACGAACCTCTCCCAGGACCATCTCGACTTCCACCGCGACATGGAGTCGTACTTCAAGGCGAAGGCGTCGCTGTTCACGCCCGCGCGGTCCAAGGTCGCCGTCGTCAACGTGGACGACCCCTACGGGCAGCGGCTGGTCGAGCGCACCTCGCTCCCGCTCGTCACGACCTCCGCGCGCGGCGCGCGGCTCGCCGACTGGCAGGCGCGCGACGTCGAGCTGACCCGCGACGGCGCGACGTTCCGCGTCGTGGCGCCCGGCGTCGACCGCACCGTCCGGCTGCGGCTGCCCGCCGCCTACAACGTCGCCAACGCCCTCGGCGCGCTCGCGGCGCTCGTGTCCGTCGGCATCGACGCGGACGCAGCGATCGCCGGCGTCGAACGCCTCGACGGCGTGCCCGGCCGGCTGGAACGCGTCGACCGCGGGCAGCCGTTCCTCGCCGTCGTCGACTACGCGCACAGCCCCGACTCGGTCGCGTCGGTGCTCGCGTCGCTGCGGCCGCTGACCGACGGCCGGGTCATCGTCGTGCTCGGCTGCGGCGGCGACCGCGACCGGGAGAAGCGGCCGTTGATGGGGGAGGCGGCCGCGCGCGGCGCCGACCTCGTCGTCGCCACGTCGGACAACCCCCGCTCGGAGGACCCGCTCGCGATCCTCGACGCGATGGTCGCGGGGGTTCGAGAGACCGGCACGCCGTACGTCGTGGAGCCGGACCGCGCGGCGGCGATCGGCCGCGCGGTGGCGGAGGCGCGCCCGGGGGACGTGGTGCTCGTGGCGGGTAAGGGGCACGAGCAGGGCCAGACGTTCGCGGAGGTGACGGTGCCGTTCGACGACCGGACGGTGCTGGCGCGCGCGCTGGAGCAGCGGGCGTGAGGCCGACGACGCTGCGCGAGCTGGCCGCCGCCGTGGGCGGCACGCTCGCCGACGCGACCGGCGACGAGACCGTCACCGGCGCCACCATCGACTCGCGCCGCGTCGAGCGCGGCGACCTGTTCGTGGCGCTGCGCGGCGAGCGCACCGACGGCCACCTGCACGCGCCCGGCGCGGTCGCGGCCGGCGCCGCCGCCGTCCTCGCCGAACGCCCGCTCGGCGTGCCGGCGATCGTCGTCGCCGACCCGACCGACGCGCTCGGCCGCCTCGCCTGCTGGTACTGCGCGCGCCAGCCGGGCCGCGTCGTCGGCATCACCGGCTCGTCCGGCAAGACGTCGACCAAGGACCTGGTCGCGCAGGTGGTCGAGCGGGCGGGTCCGACGGTCGCGCCGGTCGGCTCGTTCAACAACGAGCTCGGCCTGCCGCTGACCGTGCTGCGCGCCGACGACGAGACGAAGTTCCTGGTGCTCGAGATGAGCGCGCGCGGCACCGGGCACATCGCCTGGCTCTGCGGCGTCGCGCCGCCCGAGGTCGGGGTCGTGCTCAACGTCGGCGTCGCCCACCTCGGCGAGTTCGGCTCGAAGGACGCGATCGCGACCGCCAAGAGCGAGCTGGTGCGGGCGCTGCCGCAGCACGGCCTGGCGATCCTCAACGCCGACGACCCGCGCGTGCTGGCCATGCGCGAGGTGACGTCGGCGCGGGTGGTGACGTTCGGCGAGAGCGGCGACTACCGCGCGGAGGGGCTGGCGCTGGACTCGCTGGGGCGGCCGTCGTTCCGGCTGGTCACGCCGGACGGGGCGGCGGACGTGACGATGCGGCTGGTCGGGGAGCACCACGCCTCGAACGCCCTCGCCGCAGCGGCCGTCGGCGCCTGGGCCGGGCTCTCCGTCGAGAAGATCGGCAACGCGCTGAGCGCGGCGGTCCCGCGCAGCCGGTGGCGGATGGAGGTGCGCGAGACGCCGGAGGGCGTGGTCGTCATCAACGACGCGTACAACGCCAACCCGGAGTCGGTGCGCGCGGCGCTCAAGGCGCTGGTCGCGGCGAAGCGACCCGACGGCCGCACCTGGGCGGTGCTCGGCGAGATGGCCGAGCTCGGCGACGCGGCCTGGGACGCGCACGACGCGGTCGGGCGGCTCTGCGTCCGGCTCGACGTGAACAAGCTGGTCGTCGTCGGCGCCGCCGCGAAGGGCATCCACGCGGGCGCCGGGCTCGAAGGCTCGTGGGGCGACGAGGCGGTGTTCGTGGACGACGCGGACGCCGCGATCGCGCTGCTCACCGAGGAGCTGCGCCCGCGCGACGTGGTGCTGGTCAAGGCCTCCCGCGCGGCCGGCCTGGAACGCGTCGCGCTCGCGCTGACGCCGGACGAGGAGGCGACGTCGTGAGGGCGGTCCTGCTCTCTGCCCTCGTCGGGCTGGTCGTGTCGCTCGTCGGCACGCCGTTCGCGATCCGGCTGTTCCGCGCGCAGGGGTACGGCCAGCTCATCCGCGACGACGGCCCCGAGGCGCACCACACCAAGCGCGGCACGCCGACGATGGGCGGTGCCGTGATGATCGCGGCGGCGCTGCTCGGCTACGTCGTCGCGCACGTCATCTTCAAGCAGTTCACCGCGTCCGGGCTGCTCGTGCTGTTCACCATGACCGGGCTCGGCTTCGTCGGCTTCCTCGACGACTACATCAAGATCCGCAAGCAGCGCAGCCTCGGCCTCAACGCGAAGGCGAAGTTCGTCGGCCAGCTCCTCGTCGCGGTGATCTTCGGCGTGCTCGCCGTGCACTACCTGGGCGACGACATCTCGAAGGTGTCGTTCATCCGCGACACCGCGCTCCGGCTCGGCGGCGTCGGCTTCGTCGTGTGGGCGTACGTGATGATCTCGGCGACCTCCAACGGCGTGAACCTCACCGACGGCCTGGACGGCCTCGCGTCCGGCTCGTCCGCGCTGGTGTTCGCGGCGTACGTCGTCATCACGTTCTGGCAGTTCGGCAACCGCTGCGCGGGCGGCGTCGCCAAGGGCGCCTGCTACGTCACGCGCGACCCGCTCGACCTGGCCATCGTGGCCGCCGCCGCGATGGGCGCGTGCATCGGCTTCCTCTGGTGGAACGCCGCCCCCGCCAAGATCTTCATGGGCGACACCGGCTCGCTCGCGCTCGGCGGCACGCTCGCCAGCATCGCGATCCTGTCGCGCACCGAGCTGCTGCTCGTGATCCTCGGCGGCCTGTTCGTCGTGGAGACGCTGTCGGTGATCCTCCAGGTGGCGTTCTTCAAGCTGTTCCGCCGCCGGGTCTTCAACATGGCGCCGGTGCACCACCACTTCGAGCTGGCCGGGTGGCCGGAGTTCACGGTCATCGTGCGGTTCTGGATCGTGGCGGGGCTGGCGGTGGCGTTCGGGCTGGGGCTGTTCTACGCGGAGTTCCTCTCCCACGGAACGCTCCGGTGACGCTGGACGGCGCCCGCGTCACGGTCTGCGGGCTCGCCGTCAGCGGCACGGCGGCGGCCGAGGTGCTGCTGCGCAACGGCGCCCGCGTGACGGTGGTCGACGGGAAGGCCGACGGCGGCGCGCGCGCGGCGGCGGTCGAGGCGCTCGGCGCGCGCGTCGTGCTCGGCGAGGCCGACCCGGACGTCGACGCCGACCTCGTCGTCACCTCGCCCGGCTGGCGGCCTACGCAGCCGTACCTGGAACGCCTGGCGCGCAACGGTGTCGAGGTGGTCGGCGAGGTCGAGCTGGCGCTGCGGCTCGCGCGGCCGGAGACGCGGCTGTTCGCCGTGACCGGCACGAACGGCAAGACCACGACGACGGAGATGCTCGGCGCGATGCTCGCGACGACCGGCCGCCGCACCGCGACCGCCGGCAACATCGGCACGCCGCTGGTGCAGGTCGTCACCGCGGAGCCCGCCCCTGAGCTGGTCGCCGTGGAGGTGTCCAGCTTCCAGCTCCACTGGACCGTGACCGAGGGGCGGTGGGACGCCGGCGCGATCCTCAACCTCGCGCCCGACCACCTCGACTGGCACGGCTCGTTCGAGGCGTACGCCGCCGCGAAGCGCAAGGTCTGGAGCGGCGGCAGCACCGCCGTGTACAACGCCGACGACCCGCTGGTGGCGCGGCTGGCCGAGCCGGTGTGGGACCGGCAGGGGTTCACCCTCGGCCCGCCCGCGCCCGGCGTCTCCGGCATCAGCGACGGCGCGCTGTGGACCAGCCACGGCGACCGCGTCCTCGGCGTGGACGAGCTGCGCGTGCACGGCCCGCACAACGTCGCCAACGCCCTCGCCGCGACCACCCTCGCCACGCTCGCCGGGGTGCCGGCCGGCGGCATCGCGGACGCGCTGCGCGGCTACGGCAGCGGCGCGCACCGGCTGGTCACCGTCGCCACGGTCGACGGCGTCGCGTACGTGGACGACTCGAAGGCCACCAACCCGCACGCCGCGCAGCGCGCGATCGAGTCGTTCGACCACGTCGTCTGGATCGCGGGCGGGCTGAACAAGGGGCTGGCCTTCGACGACCTCATCGCCGCCGCGCACGACCGGCTGCGCGCGGCGGTGCTCATCGGCACCTGCGCCGGCGAGGTGCGCGACGCGCTCGCGCGGCACGCGCCGGAGGTCCCCGTCGCGGACGCCCCCGACATGCACACTGCGGTGGAGGCCGCACGGCGGTTCGCGCGCGCGGGCGACACCGTCCTGCTCGCGCCGGCGGCGGCCTCGATGGACCAGTTCACCGACTACGCCGAGCGCGGCGACCGCTTCGCGGCGGAGGTCCGCGCGCTGGAGGGAACGACCGCGTGACGACGTACACCGACGCCCGGCCGGCGCGGCAGCGCGCGGCCGCCGCGCGGGTGCCGCTGCTGGCGCGGCCGCTGACGTCGTACTACCTCGTGGTCGGCAGCGCGCTGCTGCTCGCCGGGCTGGGCCTGGTGATGGTGCTCTCCGCGTCGAGCGTCGCGTCGTACCGCGCGAGCGGGTCGTCGTTCGCGGTGTTCCGCAAGCAGCTCCTCTGGGTGGTGCTCGGCCTGCCGGCGATGTGGCTCGCGGTGCGCATCCCGGTGCGCTGGATCCGGGTGCTCGCCTGGCCGCTGCTCGCCGCGTCGCTCGTCGGGCTGCTGCTCGTCTTCGTGCCCGGCATCGGCGCGCCGCCGGTGAGCGGCGCGACGCGCTGGATCCGGGTCGGGCCGCTGACCGCGCAGCCGAGCGAGCTGGCCAAGCTCGCGCTGATCCTCTGGGCCGCCGACGTCTACGCGCGCAAGGAGGCGCTGCTGGACGACTGGCGGCACGTGCTCGTGCCGCTGCTGCCGATGACCTGCCTGATCGCGCTGCTGGTCATGGTCGAGCCGGACATGGGCACCACGCTCGTCGTCCTCTCCACGGCGTTCGCGCTCGTGTGGGTGGTCGGCGCGCCCGGCCGCATCGTCGCGATGCTCGCCGGCGCGGGCGCCGCGCTGGTGACGCTGCTCGCGGTCGTGGAGCCGTACCGGTTCGCGCGGCTGGTCGGCTTCGTCGACCCGTGCGCCGCTGGGCAGCGGCTCACCAACGGCTACCAGGGCTGCCAGGGCCTCTACGCCGTCGGCTCCGGCGGGTGGTTCGGTGTCGGCCTCGGCCAGTCGCGGCAGAAGTGGTCCGGCTACCTGCCGAACGCGCACACCGACTTCATCTTCGCGATCGTCGGCGAGGAGCTGGGCCTGGTCGGGACGCTGTTCGTGCTGCTGCTGTTCGCGGTGCTCGCGTACTCGGGCATCCGCGTCGCGCAGCGCTCGCGCGACCCGTTCGTCCGCCTCGCCGCGACCGGCATCACGGCCGCGCTGACCGTGCAGGCGATCGTCAACATGGCCACCGTCACCGGCCTGCTGCCGATCACCGGCATCCCGCTGCCGCTCATCTCCTTCGGCGGGTCGTCGTTAGGCGTCTCGCTGTTCGCGATCGGGGTGCTCGCGGCGTTCGCGCGCAACGAGCCGGGGGCACGGGAGGCGCTGGCCGCCAGGGGTCCGACGGTGGTCGTGCGGGCGCGGCGGGCGGTGGCGTCGTTCTACGGCTTCGGCCCCGCGCCGCGGCGGCGCCGGTCGCGATGAACGTCGTCCTCGCCGGCGGCGGCACCGCCGGCCACGTCGAGCCGGCGCTCGCGCTCGCCGACGTGCTGCGCGACCGCGGTCACACCGTCACCGCCCTCGGCACCGCGCGCGGGCTCGAGACGACGCTGGTCCCGGCGCGCGGCTACGAGCTGGACCTGATCCCGCCCGTGCCGCTGCCGCGGCGGCTCACCGGCGACCTGCTCAAGGTGCCGTTCCGGGTGCGGCGCTCGGTACGCGAGACGCGGGAGGCGTTGCGGCGCAGGCGTTGCGACGTGGTCGTCGGCTTCGGCGGGTACGTCGCGCTGCCCGCGTACCTCGCCGCGCGGCGGCGGGTGCCGATCGTCGTGCACGAGGCGAACGCGTCCGCGGGGCTGGCCAACAAGGTCGGCGCGCGGTTCGCCGCGCGGGTCGCCGTCACCTACCCGGACAGCGGGCTGCCGAAGGCGGAGCTGGTGGGGCTGCCGCTGCGCGCGGCCATCTCGTCGCTCGGCCAGCGCGCGGCACGCCGGGCCGAGGCGCGGGCGGAGTTCGGGCTGGACCCGGACCGGCCGGCGCTGCTCGTCACCGGCGGCTCGCAGGGCGCGCGCCGGATCAACCAGGCCGTCACCGCGGCGGCGCCGACGCTGGCCGCGAGCGGCGTGCAGGTGCTGCACGCGACCGGCGCCAAGAACGCCGAGGACGTCCGCCGCGCGCTCGCCGAGGGCGGGCTCTCCGGCGAGGCGCCGCCCTACGTCGCGGTGCCCTACGTCGACCGGATGGAGCTGGCCTACGCGGCCTGCGACCTCGCGCTCTGCCGCTCGGGCGCGATGACCGTCGCGGAGCTGACGGCGGTGGGGCTGCCGGCCGTGTTCGTGCCGCTGCCGATCGGCAACGGCGAGCAGCGGCTCAACGCCGTCGGCGTCGTCGCGGCGGGCGGCGGCCTGATGGTCGACGACCACGACCTCACCGACTACTGGGTCAACGCCAACGTCCTCCCGCTGCTCCGCGACCCGGACCGGCTGGCCGGGATGAGCGCGGCCGCCGCGTCCTGCGGCCGGCCGGACGCGGCCGGGACGCTGGCGGACATGGTCGAGGCGGTGGCCCGGTGACCGCGCCGTACCAGCGGGTGCACCTCGTCGGCGTCGGCGGCGCCGGCATGAGCGGCATCGCGCGCATCCTGCTCGCCCGCGGCGCCCGCGTCTCCGGCAGCGACGCGAAGGACTCGCTCGCCCTCAAGGCCCTGAACGCCTTGGGCGCCAGCACGTTCGTCGGCCACGACGCCGCGCACGTGCCCGACGACGTCGAGGCGGTCGTCGTGTCGACGGCGATCCGGCCGGGCAACCCGGAGGTGGTCCGGGCGCGGGAGCTGGGCGTGCCGGTGGAGCCGCGCGCGGCCGCGCTGGCGGCGTTGATGCGCGGCTACCGCGGCGTCGCCGTCGCGGGCACGCACGGCAAGACGACGACGACGTCGATGGTCACCGTGGCGTTGCAGGCGTGCGGCGCCGACCCGTCGTTCGCGATCGGCGGCGACCTCAACGAGGCCGGGTCCAACGCCCACCACGGCACCGGCGACGTGTTCGTCGCGGAGGCCGACGAGAGCGACGGGTCGTTCCTGCGCTACGAGCCCGAGGTCGCGGTCCTCACGAACGTCGAGCCGGACCACCTCGACCACGACGGCACGGGCGAGGCGTACGCGGCGGCGTTCGCGGAGTTCGCGGCGCTGCCGACCGGCCTGCTCGTGGCCTGCGCCGACGACGCGGGTGCCATGGCGGCGGCCGCGCACGCGCGCTGCCGCGTCGTCACCTACGGCACCTCCGCCGACGCCGACCTGCGTGTCGAGTCGGTGCTGCTCACCGGGACCCGGAGCTCGTTCGAGCTGGTCGACCGGGGGCGGCGGCTCGGCGTCTGCTGGCTGTCGGTGCCCGGCCGGCACAACGTCCTCAACGCCGCCGCGGCGGTCGCCACCGGCCTCGGCCTCGGCCTGCCGCTGGCCGAGCTGCGCGCGGGGCTCCAGTCGTTCCGCGGCGCGCGGCGGCGGTTCGAGCCGCGCGGCGAGGCGGCGGGCGTGCGGGTCTACGACGACTACGCGCACCACCCGACCGAGCTGGTCGCGACGCTGCGCGCCGCGCGCGAGGTCGCCGGTGCCGGGCGGCTGGTGGTGGCGTTCCAGCCGCACCTGTACTCGCGGACGCAGGCGTTCGCGGACGAGTTCGGCGCGGCGCTGGGCCTGGCCGACGAGGTGGTCGTGATGGAGGTCTACGCGGCCCGCGAGGACCCGGTCGCCGGCGTCTCCGGCCGCATCGTTGCCGCGGCGGTGCCGCTGCCGCCGGAGCACGTGGTGTTCGAGCCGTCGTGGGCCGCGGTCGCCGGGCACCTCGCCGGGCGCGCGCGGCCCGGCGACGTCGTGCTGACGCTCGGCGCGGGCGACGTGACGCAGCTCGCGCCGGAGGTGCTCGCGGCGCTGGAGGAGCGTTCCGCGTGAGGGTCGAGCGCGACGTCCCGCTCGGGCCGTGGACCACGCTCGGCGTCGGGGGAGCGGCCCGGGTGTTCGTGGAGCCGGCCGACCCGACCGAGCTGGCCGGGGTGCTCGCCGACCTCGGCGACGAGCCGTTGCTGGTGCTCGGGCGCGGCTCGAACCTCCTCGTCGCCGACACCGGCTGGCCCGGCGTCGCGCTGCGGCTCGGCGCCGGCTTCAAGTGGCAGCGCCGCGACGGCACCGAGGTCGAGGCCGGCGGCGGCACGTCGATGCCCGCGCTGGCCGCGTGGCTCGCGACGGAGGGGCTGTCCGGGCTGGAGTTCGCGGCCGGCATCCCGGCGACCGTGGGCGGCTCGGTGCGGATGAACGCCGGCGCGCACGGCGGCCAGACCGCCGACCGGCTGCTCGCCGTCACCGTCGCCTCGCCGGATGACCCGAAGGGCGCCGTGCTCGACCCGGGGACGCTGGCGTTCGGCTACCGGCACAGCGAGCTGCCGCCGCGTTCGGTCGTCGTCGGTGCGCGGTGGACGCTCGCCGCCGACGAGCCGGCCGCGATCCGCGCGCGGCTGGACGAGCTGCGCGCGTGGCGGCGGTCCACGCAGCCGCTGCGGCAGCGCAACTGCGGCTCGGTGTTCACCAACCCGCCCGGCGACTCGGCCGGCCGCCTCATCGAGGCGGCGGGGCTCAAGGGCCGGTCCGTCGGCGGCGCCAGCGTGAGCGAGAAGCACGCGAACTTCATCGTCGTGGACCCGGCCACGACGACCGCCGCCGACGTCGTCGCGCTGATCCGCCTGGTGCGCGACGAGGTCGCGGCGCGCGGCGGGCCGCTGCTCGTGCCCGAGGTCCGGCTCGTCGGGTTCGAGGAGGAGTGGTGACGACCGAGTTCGAACGCCGCCGCCGCGAGGAGGCGCTGCGCCGCGCGCGCCGCCGCGCGCTCCTCGTGACGGCCGCCGTGGCGCCGCCCGCGCTCGCCGTCGCGGCGGCGTTCTCGCCGCTGCTCGACGTCGACACGGTGCGCGTCGCGGGCACCGCGCGCGCCGACGTGGCCCGGGCCGCCGCCGCGGCCGCGCACGGCCACCCGCTCGCCACCGTCGACACCGCCGCGGTGCGCCGCGACGTGCTCGCGCTGCGC